>NZ_JAUBPE010000093.1:0-25443 GCF_036700565.1 Microcoleus pseudofavosus SVA1_A4 | reverse complement strand
TAGCTAAAGATTCCATCCTGTTTTGAATAATGTTTTTGGATCTTGATCGCTACATCATACATCAATTCAGCAACGCCCATTTTTTACTACCCATGTTTGTTTGATTTTACATTTATTGTGGTGGGAAATCAAGGGAGTTTTTAACCGCAGATGTTGGCGGATGGACGCGGATAAACGCAGATGTAAGGGCCAATATATGCGGTAGCAGCCTGCGGAGATTCAGGCAGACGGAAGCGATCGAACTGACGATTAGGTCCCGATCCCCCCTAGCCCCCCTTAAAGAAGGGGGGGACAAGATTCCGATCGAAGTCCCCCTTCTTAAGGGGGATTTAGGGGGATCTAGCCTCCGCTACAAACGAGAGATAAAAAGACAAATTCCAAGTCTTTTGTTTACCGCCGAGGCTAGATCCCCCCTAGCCCCCCTTAAAGAAGGGGGGGACAAGATTCCGATCAAAGTCCCCCTTCTTAAGGGGGATTTAGGGGGATCTGGCCTCCGCTACAAACGAGAGATAAAAAGACAAATTCCAAGTCTTCTGTTTACCGCCGAGGCTAGATCCCCCCTAGCCCCCCTTAAAGAAGGGGGGGACAAGATTCCGATCAAAGTCCCCCTTCTTAAGGGGGATTTAGGGGGATCTGGCCTCCGCTACAAACGAGAGATAAAAAGAGTTTTAGCCTCCCACACAAAACGCAGACTAACCCAACCCTTCAACTAACAGATTGCGAGCACTTTCCAACGCTTCCTGCAACTTACTTGCATCGCGTCCCCCAGCTTGCGCCAAATTAGGCCGCCCGCCGCCTTTTCCGCCGCAAATTTGAGCAATTCCTCCGATAAACTTGCCAGCTTGCAATCCTTTCTTATTGACTTCTGGACTAAAAGCTGCCACCAAACTTACCTTGTCCGGTTCAGGAATTGATGCCAAAACAACCGCAGCATTTCCTAATTTTTGCTGCAATCTTTCCGCCGCAGTTTTCAGCGCTTCTGCATCCACATCACCCAATTGAGCTACAATGATTTTGAATTCACCTATCGCCTCCGCCGCACTCAGCAACTGGTCGGATTTTGCGATCGCCAATTCCGACTTCACAGCAGCCAAATGTTTCTGAGTATCCTTCAACTCGTTCTGCAAATTAGTAATCCGGTTCGGCAATTCTTCAGGCTTCGCCTTAAATCGATCGCCCAAATCGCGCACCACCTTATCCCGCACGTTCAAATAGTCCAAAACAGCTTGTCCCGAAACCGCTTCAATCCTGCGAGTTCCCGCCGCTACCCCCGCTTCGGAAACAATCTTAAACAGCCCGATTTCTGCCGTATTGCTGACGTGAGTTCCGCCGCACAATTCCATCGAAACGCCGGGAAAATCGATCACCCGCACCACATCGCCGTACTTCTCGCCAAACATCGCAGTCGCGCCTTTTTCTCTCGCAAGGGCGATCGGCATTTCTGCAACGACCGCAGCGTGCGCCTCAGCAATCCAACTATTAACTAAATCCTCAATTTTCTGCAACTCTTCTGCTGTGACAGCGCGCGGCGAATTGAAATCAAACCGCAATCTCTCAGACGATACCAGCGATCCAGCTTGCGAAATCGAATCGTCCACAATTTTCCGCAAAGCTGATTGTAATAAGTGAGTTGCTGTGTGGTTGGCCTGAATGCGGCGGCGACCGCTATTGTCAATCTTCGCAGTCAAACTATCGCCAACTCTCAGCGTTCCCCGTTCCACCAATCCGAAATGCACGAAGAAATCCGATTCTTTCTTCACATCATTAACTCTCACCAACAAACTCTGACCATTCTCTCCGCTTTGCAAATAACCTTTGTCCCCAATTTGTCCGCCGGATTCGGCATAAAACGGCGTTTGGTTCAACACAACTTGTACCTCAGTTCCCGCCTCTGCTGATTCCACAGCTTCACCGTCAACTAAGATAACTTTGATCTCAGCTAAACTCGACAATTCAGCATAACCGACAAACTCAGTTCCTTGGATTGTTTCAGCCAACTTATCCAAGGAACCCTGCACCGTCAAATCAATGGTTTGGTGAGCGTTTTGAGCGGTAGTTTGCTGCACTTCCATTGCCACTTCAAAACCGTCAAAATCCACAGTTATTCCCTGTTCTTCGGCAATTTCTTGAGTCAATTCTAAAGGGAAACCGTAAGTATCGTAAAGCTTAAAAGCATCTTGCCCTGCAATTTGATTTTGACCTTGCTGCTGCAACTTGTTGAGAATTTCCTCCAGCAGCTTCTCTCCCCGTTCCAAAGTCTTGAGAAACTGCGCTTCTTCCCTTGCCAATTCCGCCTTAATTTGAGCTTCCCGCAGCCGCACGTTCGGATAAGCTGCTTCCGAAAGGGCGATCGCACTTTCAGCCACCCGCACCGTAAATTCGCCCTGAATTCCAATCAGCCGCCCGTGGCGCACCACCCGCCGAATCAACCGGCGCAAAATGTAACCGCGACCAACATTCGACGCGCGAATTTCATCCGCAATCATGTGTACCACAGCCCGAATATGATCGCCAATTACTTTCAGCGAAACCTTGACTTTTTCATCGCTATTGTGGTAATCAATTCCGGCAATTTCCGCCGCCGATTGGATGATGGGAAAAATCAAATCTGTTTCGTAATTATTGGGTACTTTCTGGAGGATTTGCGCCATCCGTTCCAGTCCCATTCCAGTATCAATATTTTGATTTTGCAGCGGTGTTAAATTGCCCTCTGCATCTTTATTGTACTGCATGAAAACTAGGTTGTAGAATTCGATAAACCTGCTATCATCTTCGAGGTCAATATTGTCGCCTCTCTCTGGGTGGAAATCGTAGTAAATCTCCGAACACGGGCCGCAGGGGCCAGTCGGGCCGGATTGCCAGAAATTGTCATCTTCTCCCATGCGCTGAATGCGATCGCCCGGAATGCCAATTTCGTCGCGCCAAATTGCAAAAGCTTCGTCATCTTCTCGGAAAACGCTAACAACTAAATTGGATGCTGGTAAACCGAAAACTTCGGTGGAAAGTTCCCACGCCCAGGCGATCGCCTGTTTCTTGAAATAATCCCCAAAACTGAAATTACCCAACATTTCAAAAAACGTGTGGTGGCGGGCGGTGCGGCCGACGTTTTCAATGTCGTTGGTGCGGATGCACTTTTGAGAAGTGGTGGCGCGGGGTGATTCGGCTGCGCGCTGTCCGAGAAATATCGGCTTGAATTGCAGCATTCCGGCGATTGTCAGCAACACAGTCGGATCTTCGGGCACCAAAGAAGCGCTGGGCAAGATTTTATGTCCCCGCTGAGCGTAAAAGTCGAGGAATGTTTGGCGGATTTGGCTGCCACTGAGAAACTTAGGAGAAATAGACATGACAAAAAATGTTAAGTATGTAAAGATGTGGCAGTAATAGAACTTACATCTATGTGGATATTCATATCATTATACTGAGTAATGTAAAGACCTATCAAGTTTTGCAAATTGTGCTTTACTGCTCGGAAAGCTAGTGCTAACTTAATAATAGACACCGGGACAGAAAGAAACAGGAGGTCGCTATATTTAGAAACAAAGTTCGAGGATATAGACATGGTGTCTCCGGTCTAGATTCCCAGGCGCTGCAGAAATTAACCGAACACAACTTGGAATAGTGGCGAACTGCCGATCGAGCAGTCAAGCCAAACCGCAGTCGAGTCAGACTTAGTTGTAGTTGCGGATTAAAAGTAAAGCTGCACAAGTTGTAAACCCTAGTAAGTAACAGTTCTCAATCGGAAACACATCACGTTTGTTAGAAAAAACAAAGCTCTCCTATTATTGGGTCTGGTCGCTGTCGATCGGGCCCTATGAATTGTTATAGGGCGATCGCAGAAGGAGAGGGTTCGAGAGGGAGAGAGGGCAGAGTTCGACTGCATAAGTGCTTTCTGCTGAAAAGAAACTTCCCTCCCAGCCGATCGGCGATCGATCGGTGCAGCTTTTGAGTTATATCTTATACATAATGGGACTTGGAGCGCGCCCCCCGCTTTTTGCCGGGGCCCAAGCGCTATGGTATGAGGCACTGTCAAGATGGGATATCATTGAGGATGTCAGTCAAGACATTAAAACCTACCCCGCTGTGCTGTATAGCAGCAAAGTCTACGCTTCTGTGAGCTTGCTGCAAGGCAAGGATAGCAAACCGCCATTTTTGGTGACAATACCCGGCTCAAAAATTTGAATCTCAGGATATAAAGGAGTCAAAACTCTAAAAAATCCCATCCCCGACGCAGGGGTGAGAGTTTCAAACAATAAAAGGCCGCCCACTCAAAAAAGCTAGTGCAGCCAACAACTGTCGTAAATCACAGTAAAAGCCGCCGGCACGTCTTTTGAGCCTACTAAAAATGCTCGACAAACGGTTACAAAAAATCTAGCACAGTTCTTAAACTCACAATATTCGGAGATTCTAGGTACAAGCATGGCCGAAATAACTAAAGAAGAAATGCGCGAACGGCTGGGAAATATCGACCAGATCCGGGATATAATTTTCGGGGCGCAGCTTAGAGAATACGATAACCGCTTCGATAAAATAGATTCCGACTTGTCGATGATGCAGCAAGATATGCAAGCTCGCATCGAACAGGTGAAAACAGTTCTGTCCGCAGAAATGAAGGCGGCTGTTGATTCGTTAGAAAAGAAAGTTAAATCGCTCACCTCAAACACCCAAGAAGAAAGCGCAGACATCCGTCAGCAAATCGATCGCGTCAACCGGAAATTCTCCAGCAGCATTGAAGCCCTCGACGAGGCGATCGACAATCAAACCAGTTCGCTTCGCAACGAACTCTCCCAAAACAGAGAGCGACTCTCCGAAGAAACTCGCACATTAAAAACACAGGTTTTTGAAGAACTCGACAGGCGCTTTTCCATGCTCAGAGATGTTAAAGTTTCCAGAGACGACATGGCAGAAATCCTGTTTGAACTCGGCATGAGGCTCAAAGGAACAGAATTTGTTCCCGAACTTAAAGGCGTTGCTGATAATAAGTTAAATAACGAATTTCTGTTGCCGGAGCGCCACCATAACGGATAATAACGCATGGCTTTACCGAAAGAAAATCCGGCTGACGAAACTGAGTTAGAGGGTTTTGTTTCTAAACCTGACGAGTCTGCTGCCCGTGCAGCAACCCAGCTAGAACCCTTGCTGAATCTGTTAGTCGATCTCAAAATTATTGCTGGTTCAAACCAGCAAAATGCAGAGCCCGAAGGTGACAGCAGCGGCGAAAACGATCGAGCTGGGGCTCTCGGCGGGTTGATTGATTTGTTAGGTATTTCTTCAGACAAGCAAGAGGAAGTTGCAGCGAGTCTGCCCGAAACTGGCGATCGCAAACGGGAGTCTGGCGATTCCCCCGCTGTTGCAGACGAGTTTAAAAGTTTGCTGTTCGCTACTCAAAAACTCAACACTTCAGAACTGGAAAAAGACTATTCCTCAGCTAAAACTATAGATGTTTCAGCGATCGCCCAGCCGGATTTGGAGGAGAAATCAGAGCCACTCCCAGAGTTGTCTAACTTGACAGTGAAAGATTCTCTACAGGAAGTACAGGCTCAAAAATCCCGCGGGTTCGATCGGCATTTACAGGATGTTTCCCCTCCCGAAACCGAGTCAAAATTCTCGGTAATTCCCCATAACCCCATAGTTTCCCCAGTCTCAAATCCACCAGCAACTGGATATTTAGATGCTGCGATGGCTTCGGCTATAGAAATCCCAAACTTACTAGAACAGCCCGCAGAAATATTAGGCCAAATTAAACAGGACTTAAATGAAGCCGACAGCGCGATGGAAAGGCTGCAAAATCTGATGTTCGGCTCGCAAATGTCGGATATCGAGCAAGTCAAAAATCTGCTGGCAGACAACGATTTGCCGGGGGTGCGCCACCTGATGGCAAAAATCGACGAGAAATTAGGAAAATTGGAGCACCAAATCTACGAGCCCCAAGAGTTGATTGAGTTGATGCTGCCTTGGATCGCAGAAATTCTCAGCCGCAAAATTGCCGATTCCAGAGAAGAAGTTGTCAAGGCGATCGGGCCAATTATTGACGAAGTGATTAGGGCAAAAACTGTCGAAAATAAGTCGGCAATGAGTGCGGCAATAGCTGAATTGCTTCCCGACGCACTTGCTCAACAAATAGTGAATTCGCCAGCGGATATTGCTAAGGCGATCGCCCCAGAAATCGGTCTGGCAATTAAAGAGCAAATTCGCCTCGACCAAGAGTCGATCGCCCAGGCCCTCGCCCCGGAAATGGGCAAAGCGATTACAGCCCAAATAAAACTCGAACGCGACTCTATGGTGGATGCCCTCTATCCCGTAATTGGCAGTACAATTTCCCGATACATGGCAGAAGCTATCAAGACAATCAATGAAAAAGTGTCAAATGCCATCAGCGTCGAAGGATTCCAGAGAAAAATTCGCTCCAAAGTACAAGGAGTCTCCGAAGCTGAATTAATCCTCAAAGAATCAGTACCCTTTACCGTCCAAGCAGCATTCTTAATTCACAAAGCATCAGGCTTGGTTATTTCCGAAGTTCAAAACTCAGAAAGCTACCAGTTAGAATCAGAAATGGTAGCAGGAATGCTCACAGCTATTCGCAGCTTTGTTAACGAGTGCATCGTTGAGCCGGGAGAAATTTCCGAACTCAATCAAATTGAATATGGCGACTCCAAGATTATGCTAGAAGTAGCGGGATACTGCTACATGGCAGTCGTGATTAAAGGACAACCGCCACACTTGTTCATCAAAAAACTGCGGCAAACAGTTAGTAATCTCATCCTTAATTACGCTAAAGTAATTCACGAGTTTAACGGCGATCCCGGTACTATACCGGAGTCGCTGCACCCGTCGATCAAAACTTTATTCGACCCGCTGGAAAGGGAAAAATCAACAAAACCCCCGATCGCCCTAGCGGCTATCAGTTTAGCCGCCCTGAGCTTAATCTTAGTACCTTGGGGAATTTATCAGTACCACCGCAGCATTGACCGCAGCCTTGCAGCAAATACCGCTTTAGCTTTAGCATCGACCCCAGAATTAGCGGTTTACCGCTTAGATGTTGCAGTCGATGGCAAAACTTTAAAGCTAACCGGAAAGTTGCCAAATCAAGAATTGCGGGCACAAGCCGAAAAAATAGCCGCATCAACTGCACCCAATCTGAAATTAGATAATAAAATTGTCGCTGTAGATGTCCCCCCAGATCCAGTTTTGGCGGCGGCAGAGGTGCAGCGGATCACCGCTGTTTTGAACCGCTTGTCGGGCGTTTCTATTTCTAGTCGGTACGGCGATCGCAAAGTTACAGTAGAGGGCACTGTCAGGGACGGTGCAGACGCACAAAAAATAGCTCAGTCCCTGAAGCAAATTCCCGGTGTTCAATCGGTCATCAGCACTGTTAAATTAGAGCCGCTGAAAATTACAACCCGCATCTACTTCGACCAAGGAACGACAAAATTAGACTCTACATATGGAGAAATCATCGCCAGTGTCAAAAATTTCATGGATCGATATCCTCAAAAACATATTAAGATAATTGGACACAGCGATCGAACTGGGGAACTTGCTACAAATCAACAGTTGTCGCTCAAGCGTGCCGAAGCAGTGCGAGATGCTTTAGTGCGACAAGGTGCTGACCCGAAGCGCCTCCAAACCGTCGGCAACCGCAATCCTCCTGCCGACGTGGAACCCAATCAACCGCGACTTTTAAGCAGATGCGTGCTATTTGAACCAATAACTAAGACCGTAAACAGTAAATAATTATGTCAGTTACTATATCTAAAAAAATGTGCATGATCGGCGATTTTGGCGTCGGCAAAACCAGCCTGATCCGCCGTTTTGTCGATCGGCAATTCAGCGACCAGTACCTCTCCACTGTGGGAGTAAAAATTTCCCGCAAAAGCGTAGAATTAGAAACCGTAAAACAGCGGGAAAACGTGACTGCACAGTTGCTAATTTGGGATTTAGAAGGGCATACAAAATTCAAAGGAATAGCACCGACTTACTTGCAGGGAGCTAGCGGCGTTTTAATTGTTGCCGATGTCAGCCGCTCCGAAACAGTTGAGCGAATCTCCGAACACATTCATCTTTTTTCTTCAGTCAATCCCAAAGGGTCAATTATCGTCGCTTTGAACAAAGTAGACTTGATTGACGAGGAAAAATTGGCCCTGTTAGTGGAAATCTCCCATTCGATAGGTCAAGACAAAGTAATCGCAGTTTACACGACATCTGCTAAAACAGGCAAAGACGTTGACGAAATATTCCATAAACTAGCTTACACAATGGTAGAACAAGCATGAATCCCCTTTTTAGAAAGCTCTTAGGCCCGCGACAAACAGAGTATTTGGTAGTAAATCACAATTTCATCATTCAGGAAACCTCCGCCGAAGTCCAGAATTATGCCGATACTCCGGGCGACGCGATCGCCGGTGCAGATGCTCGCATCAGTTTTCCCGAACTGATTGGCATTGAAAATGTCCTAATGTCGATCGTTACGGGACGGCGGCCGAGTTTTGAACTCAAAGGTATCGCTCGGTTTGCCGACCACAACCGCCCTTTATACTTTGATCTGTTGGCGATCGAACATGAAGACGAACAAGAAGATGTGCCAAGTAAATTGCTAATTTTGATTGAAGATGCCACCGAAAAGATGGTGATGAAGCAATCGTTGATTCAGAGGGCGAATGAAGCTAATCTTTTGGTGAGCGCCTTAGCCGCTTCTAACGATTATATAGATAAAGTTATTCGGTCGATGGGCGATGCTTTGTTGGTGACAACAACATTAGGAACTATCAAAACAGTCAATCAATCAGCGCAATACTTATTTGGGTACAACGAAGCAGAATTGCTCGGTCACCCCCTCTCCATAATAGTAGTTGAAGAAAAATTGCTTTACCAAGCTCGCCACCGCTATATTTTGTCTCATAAAGAGCTGCTCAAAGAACTGGAAGTAATCTGCACTACTAAAGCAGGAGAAGAAATTTGGGTAGAATTTTCCTGTGCGGCAATTCAGACAGAATTACAGGAACTTTACGATTTCATCTATATCGGCAGGGACATCACAGAACGCAAGCAACAAGAAATAGAAATTCGCCGCTCCTTGGCAAAAGAGCAAGAACTCAGACAGGTAAAATCTCGTTTTTTCTCAATGATCGCTCACGAATTCGGCAATCCTTTAAATACAATATTATTTGCTACTCAAATCCTCAAAGACTACGGCGACGAAATCACCCACGAGGAAAAACAAGAATACCTCGAACACGTTAAATCAGCATCTAAACACATGGCTCAGCTATTAGATGACGTGCGGTTGCTCAGCAGCGCCGAAGCCGGAAAACTTACATTCAATCCCGCACCAGTTGAATTGCAAAAATTTTGCAGCGAGTTAGTAGAATCAATTAAAATTAGTTACGGAAAAAATCATAGCATTAATTTTATTTCTCTAAAATCAAGTTCGCCAGCGAAAAAAACTGATAAAAAGTCAGAGGAAACGCAAGACTGGCCAGCACTAGATGCAAAATTGCTGCGGCACATCTTGACAAATTTGCTGTCAAATGCTATCAAATATTCGCCGATCGACAGCAATATTTATTTTGAATTAAATTTTCACAATGAAGAAGTTACATTTAAAATTAAAGACGCAGGCATTGGCATTCCTCTCGAAGACCAAGAACAACTGTTTGAATCTTATTATCGAGCCCAAAATGTCGGAAAAATATCCGGTACAGGACTGGGTTTATCCATAGTCAAGCAGTGTGTAGACTTGCACGGAGGTCAAATCGAATTTTCCAGCGAGACAGGGTTAGGGACTACCTTTACAGTCACAATTCCATTTTACAAACAGAGGTAAAGAGATTAATCTGAGATAATTCGATATAGAGGGCGCATTCACTACTAAAAATCTCATATGAAAACCCTGTTAAAAAAACTGTTGGTCCCCCCCCACTTGGAGTACCTAGCACTGGATAAAGACTTTTTAATCCAAGAAACATCTCTCAAAGTGCAGCGGTTTGCCGACTCTCCCGAGGAAGTAGCGGCCGGCAACGATGTCCGCATTCCCTTTCCCGAGATGGTGGGAAGTGAAGAAATTTTAATCGATATTTTTGAAGGGCGGCTGCCAAATTTTGAATTAAAAGCGATAACGCGGGTATTAGAAAATGGCTCGCGGCTTTATTTTGATATGTATATCGTCGAGTTCAGCAATGACGATAACGATCGCAGATTAATTGTATTTTTTGAAGATGTAACCGACAGGATGGGTTTGGAACAAACTCTAGTCCAAGCTACCAATGAAATGAATATTTTATTGAGTACCTTAGCCGCTACTAATAATTATGTTGAAAAAATTATTACTTCAATGGCCGAAGTTTTGTTGGTAACAACGGCATCGGGAAAAATTAAAAAAGTCAATCAAGCGGCTCAAGATTTGTTCGGTTACAGCGAATCGGAATTAGTAGGCCAGCAAATAGACGCTCTTGCTGCTGTTGGCGCATCTTTGCAAGCAGTCAGCCAAGAGGAGCCTCAACAATCGCAAACTAACGCCGAAGTAATTTGCACGGCAAAAACCGGAGAAAAGCTAACAGTTTCCTTTTCCTGTACGGCGATTCCGAGTGAAATTCAAGGGATTTCTGCATCTTCGGCCGCCCTTCAAGATTTCGTGTATATCGGGCGCGATGTTACGGATAGACAGCGAGCCCGCAAGCGAAAAGTAGCTCAGTACGTCACCACCCGCATCCTGTCGGCATCCGAAACAATCAAAAAAGCTCTAACGGCAATTCTCCCCGTAATTTGCGACAGCTTGGGATGGGATACTGCCGAACTTTGGATGCCTGAAGCTGGGGAAAAACTGCTGTCAGGAAGTAAGAGAATAACTGCGGTTTCCGACCCCAATTTGCTTCGCTGCGTCGCCAGTTGGACAAAACGCTCTGTTTCCATCCCCAAATTTGCAGAATTTGCCGAACAAATGACCTGTGCGTTCGGGGAAGGATTGCCCGGTCTAGTTTGGGCCAGCGGTTCCTCTCAGTGGATGGCAGATGTAACAGAAAGCGACAGTTTTCTGCGCCGAGAAATCGCCGCCCAAGAAGGACTGCACGGAGCTTTTGGCTTCCCAATTGTGGGCGACTACGATCGGGAAAATTCTGCTAGGTCTGTGTTGGGGGTAATGACTTTCTTCAGCCGGGAAGTGCAGTGTTTTGATGAAGAATTGCTCCAGACAATGGCAACCATCGGCAGCCAACTGGGTCAATTTATCAAGCGCAAGCAAGCGGAAATAGCTTTGCGGGAAAGCGAAGAACAACTGCGAGACTTATTTGAAAATGCTACTGACTTAATTCAAAGTATTGGAGCCGACGGTCATTTTTTGTATGTAAATCGGGCTTGGCGGGAAACTCTGGGCTACAGCGAAGCAGAAATTGCTCAAATGACTGTGTTTGATATTATTCATCCCAACAGTTCCCAAGAGTCTCTGGATATATTGTATCAAGCTATTATCAATAAAAACGTAAATAAAAATACACTTTATCCAGACTCAATTCGAGCAATATTTATTACTAAACATCACGAACAAATTTTGTTGGAAGGTAGCATAAGCTGTAAATTTGCGGAAGGTTCGCTAGTAGCGGTTCGCGCTATTTTGCGAGACATTACTGCTCGAAAGATGGCAGAAGACGCCCTAGCAAAATCTGTGTCCCTGCTGCAAGCAACTTTTGATTCTACTGGGGACGGTATTTTAGCTATTGACAGCAGAGGAAAAATAGTCACTTTCAATCGAGAATTTGTGGAAATGTGGGGCATACCTAATGAAGTGATGGCACTCCGAGACGACGCCGCAACGATCGCCTTTGTCCTGAACCAACTCAAAGATCCCCAAGCATTTCAAGAGAGAATAGAATCGCTTTACGAACAGCCAAAAGCCGAAAGTTACGACTTGTTGGAATTTCAAGATGGCAGATTTTTTGAACGCTATTCGCAACCGCAGCGGCTGGGAGATAAAATTATCGGCCGAGTCTGGAGTTACCACGACATTACGGAACGCAAGCAAGCAGAAGATGCCCTGCGGGAAGAACAAGAAAAATCAGAAAAGCTGCTGTTAAATATCTTGCCCCAAGCAATAGCAGAACGGTTGAAAAAAAACGAAACTACTATTGCCGAATACTTTCCCGAAGTGACTGTTTTGTTTGCAGATATTGTGGGTTTTACTGCTTTGTCTGCCGTCATGAATCCGATCGAACTCGTAGAGTTGCTGAACCAAATTTTTTCAACCTTCGACACGATCTGCGATCGGCACGGTTTAGAGAAAATCAAGACCATCGGCGACGCATACATGGTAGTAGGAGGGCTGCCTGAACCCAGGGGAGACCACGCCGAGGCGATCGCCCAAATGGCCTTAGATATGCAAACAGAAATAGCCCGATTTAATGCCAAAAATAATCAATCTTTTAGCATCCGCATCGGCATTCACAGCGGCCCGGTTGTTGCCGGAGTAATTGGCATCAAAAAGTTTATTTACGATTTGTGGGGCGACACAGTAAATATTGCTTCCCGCATGGAATCTCACGGTTTGCCTTGGCGGATTCAAGTCAGCGAAACTACTTATAAGTTAGTGGAACACAAATATTTGTTTCAGGAGCGGGGAACTATTGAAGTTAAAGGCAAAGGGGGAATGAAAACTTATCTGCTAGTTGGTAAAAAATAAGTTGAGTCAGTAGTTATGAATCATTAGTCATTAGTCATTAGTCAGCAGTCATTAGTTATCAGTCAGTAGTCATCATATCAAATCCTGATTAGGGGGTTGCTGATTTGAGGTATGATATCAATTCCGGTTGCATCGGAATTAATATCACCCGAAATCAGGACACGGCAGTGCCGTGTCCCTACAATAAATCTGGCGTAGGGACACGGCACTGCCGTGTCCTCTATATCATTCCGGCGTAGCCGGAATTGATATGATTAGTTCAAAGAGAAATTTGCAAAAACAATTAACTAAAAGTCGAACTTCTGGGGGTGGTAAGTAGGTCTAGGAACTAGACCGAATAAGGGTTGTAGCCCGTATACCCTGTTAAAGGGAGCGACGTTTATGAGGAGTTAAATTCATTAACTATTCTACATATTCAGAATGTTGTTCGATATAATTTACCACGGCTCTCCATCTAAACCAACGCCTTCATGTACTCCGAATGCGGTATTTTTTGCTTGTTATTTACGACGAAATACATATTTTTGTACCTGCATATTCTAGATTTTAGGGCCTTGAAATATAGATTGACTGTCAGCAATTGTCATTAAGAGAATGATTTTAATGAGTCGTTCTCTTTTTAAGCTAATTCTTTCGAGATAGTAGCCTTCATTTTTGCAGTCTCGGAACATTTCTTCAATTCCCATCCGCTGTTTGTAAGCGGCGTGAAGCGAAGCTATCCCCTAGGGAATCGCTCGTTAATTGAGGTACAGGTAGAAATCTTTGTAGGAAAGCGACGAGGACTTTCCGTTGTAATTGGATAGGGGAATACCCGTGCGATCCGTTCTAATATCACTTGTTTTTCTGCTTGTAACAGGTTAAGTAAGATTGTAAATTGAATAAACTGGCGGTGCGTCAGTTGTTTTTGTAAATGGGTTTGATAGAATGTTGGTAACATTATTTTTGGATAGGAAGCGCGTGTAACAATTCGGCTGCTTATCTTTTTTTAGCATAAGCGGCTAAATCTATAGCCCATCAGGGTTTCAGGAGGGTTGTCACCCCCCCAGCTAATGCAAGTATTGCTGTGAATATTCCGCTGCTGAAAGTTGACCCAAATTTGACTTTGAGTGTGTTAGCAAGTCCGCCGGAAACCAAGATTGCTAGCGGCGCTACGGGAAGTGTTAGCGGTTCGGCTTCGGGTGTTGTGTCGAAGGATTATAATTCGCAGCAGTCTCTGAGTGCGTTAAGTGGATGCGATGGTGATACTTTTATCGCAAGTTTGGTGACGACGGGTTTTACTCAAGTTACGGGGAATTTTGTTAGGGGAAGTTTTGACGGTAAGGTTGTGGCTAACACTACAGTTAGTGCAATTTATGAATATGAACCTGTACCGGAACCGATGACTGCTGTTGGTACGTTTGTAGCTGCTGGAATGGGTTTGTGGTGGAAGAAAAGGGCGGCAAAAAAGGTGTAATATTAATTTGGAGATCCCCCCTAGCCCCCCTTAAGAAGGGGGGGACAAGAGTTAAGTTAGAAGTCGCCCTTTTTAAGGGGGATGTAGGGGGATCGAGGCTTAAAGCGATCGATAAACGCGATAGTTGATTTCAGGGAAAATATTATCAATCTCCTGAACCTTCTCCAACCAACCGGAATCGACTTTGCCTTCTTTGACTTCATCGTACAGCTTGTGGAAGCGCATTAAGTGCGATCGCGTTCGCCGCACCGCATAGGGCACCATCGTCCCCGTACGCATGATAAACGCCCAGTCAGAAGATTGAGCCAGCAGCACTTCCCGCGCCGCCTGATTCAAAGCACGACACTGCAACTCATCTTCCGGTTCTATACTTCCCAACTCAATCATCCGTTCGGCAGCCTTGTGCAAATGCGGGTAAATCCAAGCATTCGTCTCGTTCAACCAATACTCGTGGAAACCCCGGAAACCCCAGCTAGACTGCGACGGGCGGCAAACTTGCTGAGTCGGATTTCCCCGCAAATAATCGGCTAAATGCGTCATCTCGTAGGTATTTTGATCGAACCAACTTTTGCGGAACAAGTAATCTAAGAACCAAGGCCCTTCGTACCACCAGTGACCGAAAAGTTCCGCGTCGTAAGGCGAAACAATAATCGGCGGGCGCTGCATAATGCCGTTGAGGTGCTCGACTTGGCGTTCGCGGTTGAAGGCGAAATTGCTGGCGTGTTCGGCGGCTTTTTCCCTGGCCCAGTAAGGATCGTATAGCTGTTTGTCGCCTAAACCCAATCCGCGGCCGGTGATTTTGTGATATTTAATCCCGGTATTTTTCCGCTGGCCGTTGGGCATGATGTAGGGTTTGATGTAGTCGTAGTCGGCTTCCCAGCCCAAATCTTTGTAAAATTCCCGGTATTCTGCTGCGCCCGGATAGCCGACTTCCGATGACCAGACTTGCTGGGAAGATTCATGATCTCGACCGAATACTGCTACTCCGGTTTCGGTGAAAATTGGGGCGTAGCTACCGTAGCGGGGGCGCGGACGGGCGTAGAGGATGCCGTGACCGTCTGTGAGGAAGTATCGCAAGCCGGCATCGGCTAACATCCGCTCTAAGCCTTCGTAGTAGGCGCATTCGGGCAGCCAAATGCCTTTTGGTCGGCGGCCGAAGTTTGCTTCGTAGTTGTCGCAGGCTACTTGTATTTGCGCCCAAACTGCTTCGGGGTACATTTTCATCAGCGGTAGGTAGCCGTGGGTGGCGCCGCAGGTGATGATTTCGAGGTTGTTGGTGTCTTGGAATTGTTTGAAGGCTTTTACTAAATCTCGATCGTGCTTTTCCCAAAAGTTGCGAACTTGAGAGAAGTGGGCGGCGTAATGTTCTGCTAAATAGCGGAGGTGACCGTTTCCGCTGTTGTGTTCGATTTCTAAATCTGCTAATTCTTCGAGTTTAGCCAAGTGGTCGTCGAAGCGGTCTTGCAATAAGGGATCGCGCAGCATGGCCACCAAGGGCGGTGTCATGCTCATGGTAATTTTAAAGTCGATGCCGTCGCGAAGGAGCCCTTCAAAGACTTGTAGCAGGGGAATGTATGTTTCGGCGATCGCCTCAAACAGCCATTCTTCTTCTAAAACGTAGTCGCTTTCGGGGTGGCGGACAAAGGGCAAGTGGGCGTGGAGAACGAGGGCGAGGTAGCCAGTAGTCATAGTGATTTGGATGCCGTAGTTATTAACTGACGCCAGTAGTTAGGGACAGCTTTAAAATATTTTAAGATTTTATGCTGAAACAGGCGCAAAGCGTGCCGTGTTTTTTTAATGGCCTTTCTCTAACAAATTAAATGTCAGCAAATTCTGATTTTTTTCTTGCTGTCGGATGAGGCCTGCTGCTGTTTGAGAGTCTACTGGTTTTGAGAAAAAGAATCCCTGGGCGTACTCGCATTTTAACCCTTTGAGTATAGATAGTTGCGAGGCATCTTCGACTCCTTCGGCTACTACATCCATGCCTAAATTGTGCGACAAAGTAACGATCGACCGCACAATTTCTGTGGGGTCGATCGTTACTTTGTCGAGGTCTAACTCACAGCCCATTCTGCTCACAAAAGAGCGGTCTATTTTTAAGGTATTGGTGGGGAAGCGGTGCAGGTAGGAGAGCGATGAATAGCCGGTGCCGAAATCGTCGATACACAAGTGTATGTTTCGGGTTCTGAGCTGCACCAGCATTGCTGTTACTGATTCGGAATTTTCTATGAGTACGCTTTCGGTAATTTCTAGTTTTAAACTGCTGCCGTCGAGGAGAGTTTCTTCGAGAACTCGATCGATATATTCGATTAAATCTGGTTGAGAAAACTGTTTGACTGAAAGGTTGACGCTGACACTCAGCGGGGGGTTGCTTTCAAATAGCTGCTGCCACTCGCGGATTTGGTGGCAAGCTGTGCGGAGTACCCAGCGGCCCAGGGGTACGATCAAGCCGGTTTCTTCGGCGATTGTGATGAATTCGCCGGGGTAAACTAAGCCGCGTTCTGGATGCTGCCAGCGCACTAGGGCCTCAAAACTGGTAATTGTGTTATTGGCGATGCTGACGATCGGCTGGTAGTGAATGATAAACTGGGGCGCTGCGGATAAGGGAGGTAAGCCTGAGTGGGGGGATTGGGAGGAGTGGGGGGAGGAGGGAGAGTCTTCTTCTGTGGCCGGGTCTCTAATTGATTCGATCGCCCGCCGCAGGTCGTTTTCTAGCTGCAACAACCGTAAAGCGTGGGCGTGCATGGAACTGTTGAAAACTTCGTGTCGGGCTCTGCCGAGTTCTTTGGCGCGGTACATTGCTGTGTCGGCGTCGCGCAGCAGGGTTGTCGGTTCCAGGTATTCGCCGCAACTCAAAGCAATGCCGATGCTGGCGGTGATAAATACTTCGTGTCCGTCTAGAAGGATGGGGGAGGTGATTTTCCTTTGCAGGCGGTTGACAATGTTGGTAGCTTCATTTATGCCGTCGATGTCTTCGAGCAAAAGCACGAACTCGTCTCCTCCGAGGCGGGCCACTGTATCTCCGGTCCTCAGACAAGCTTCCAGACGGCGCGCGATCGCTACTAGCAGTTGATCGCCGATCGCGTGGCCGAGGGAATCGTTGACTACTTTAAATCTATCTAAATCGAGAAACAGCACGGCAAACAAGTAGTCTTTGCGCCGTTTGGCCAGCCTCAGAGCGTGTTCCAGCCGATCGGTAAATAGCGATCGGTTGGGCAATCCGGTGAGGGCGTCGTGAAAAGCGTCGTGCAGCAGTTGTTCCTCGGCTTTTTTGCGCTGAGTGATGTCGTGACAGTTGATCACGATTCCCTTGACTGCGGGATCGTGCAGCAAGTTGGTGGCTACAGCTTCTACATAACACCACGAACCGTTGCGGTGGCGGACTCGGTACTCAACTGGGGACTCGCTTCTTTTTGGGTTTTCAAGAGCTTTCTGGAGGGTTTGGGCGATCGCGGCGCAGTCGTCGGGGTGAACTGCCTCTAGGGCGCTGCGCCCGATCGCCTGGTGGGGCGAGTATCCTAAAATTCGCTTGACGGAAGGGCTGATGTAGCGGAAGATTCCCTCGGCGTCGAGAATGATCGTGATGTCTGTGGCGTTTTCAATCAGCGATCGAAATCGCTGTTCGCTTTGTCTGAGGGCTGATTCGGCTTGTTTGCGATCGCTGATGTCGAGAGCTACTCCGTCTACAATTATGTCGCCGTTTTCGTTCTTGGAAAATCTGGCGCTGTCTTGCACCCACTTGACTTCGCCGGAATTCAACACGATCCGGTACTGGCGATCGCAGGGCAAAAGACTCGCTCTCGATGCTGCTACGCTGCTGTCAAAGGAGCTTTTGTCGTCTGGATGGATGATTTCGCTCAAGAGTTCCGGGCGCGCCATTACTTCTTCGGCCGCGAGCCCAGTAACTTCGCGCACGCCCGGACTGATGTAGGGCATGGAGGTTGTGCCGTCTGGATGGAGCGCGGCGCGGTAGACTGAGCCGGGAAGGTTGGCTGCCATTGTGGCTAGCTGCTGCTGGATGCCGCGGACTGCTGCTTCGGCGCGCTTGCGTTCTGCGAGTTCGGTTTGGGCTTGCTGGTAGAGTTCGGCTTGGTGGATCGCGATCGCGCACTGATCGGCTATGGCTTTGACTAGCGACAGTTCTTCGGCGCTCCAAGAGCGCGCGCGATCGCACTGATAGAGGCAAATTCCTCCCAAAAATGATTGCTGGTAGAGCAGCGGTGCGATCGCGATCGAGTGAAACCCTAAAAATTCGGCTGATGCTTGCAGGGACGGGCCCAGAGTCGATAACTCGGCGAGCGCGATCGTTTCTCCGCGGGCGAGGGAGGAGCGATAGTGTTGGGCAAAGTCGCAAGGGAGGCCGATCGCCCGTTCTCTGTTGGCTGCCTTTAAGCTCATGTAGCGAATCCCGATCCCGCCTTCGGTATCTGGCTGCAAAATCGCGCAGCCGCTAATTTCTAGAGCTTCATGCAGTTGATCTGCTGTGGTTTGCAGCACTTCGTCGAGTACGAGGGTTTCGCGCATGGCTTGGAGGATGCGGTTGACGATTGCTTCACGAGTCGCTTGCCGCTGAATTTTGGCGATCGCTTCTTGTTGCTGGTGGCGCATTTTGTATTCTTGGAGCGATCGTTCTAAGACTGTTGGCAACCTAAACAGTCGCCCTTTTAAGACGTAATCGGTCATTCCGGATTTGATGCACTCAACTGCCGCTTCTTCTCCCAAACTTCCCGTTACTAAAACAAAAGGTATGTCTTGTCCTAATTCCTGGATTAATTTGAATACCTCTAAACCGTTGAAGCCTGGGAGGCGGTAATCTGACAAAACAGCGTCGTATTTGCAATTTTCCAGCATTTTTCGGCACTCGGTTGCTGTTTGGGCTGTGTCGAACTTGAAATTTACTCCCCCCGCTTCTAAGGCGATGACGATTAATTCTAAATCTTCGGTCATGTCTTCGACAATCAACAACTTTAAGGTTGATTCCGCTACCATTTTTACTAAATAGTTGCTTTGACTTATATCTAACATATGGTATTTGGCTCTTTTTTATGGGTGTTTTTTTAAATTTTGGCCATTTTTTGGGCGAGCTTTTCCAGATTATTACTTGATTCTTTTTACTATAATGTAGCAAATTTCGTTAAGTAGCGACCGAGACTTTTGTTAAGGAATGCTGGCTTTTTCAAGGGCGAGCAGACTGTCAATTATTTAACTGTCAATTGTCAATTTACAACTATAGCAACCTTCAAGGGCGGTCAGGACGTTCTTAATCGCTGAAACCATTGTCCCCAATTGCATTTTCACATCGACTTCTTCCTTCTTCCAACTTCGGTCTTCCTTCAACATCTGCTACAACTTACCCGTTAGGATTGTTTGCCCCCAGTTTAAAGTAAAATGTTGCTCCTTGACCAGGTGCGCTTTCGGCCCAAATCCTGCCGCCGTGCCGGTGAATAATCCGCCAGGCGATCGCCAAACCGATGCCCGTACCTTCAAATTCTCTCTGGGAGTGCAGCCTCTGAAAGGCTCCAAACAGCCGATCGGCATATTCCATCGGAAAACCCACGCCGTTATCCTTGACAAAAACCGTTCCATCAGGTAAGCCATCAATTACTATTCTAGCGGGAGTGCGATCGCGGCTAAACTTGACTGCATTGCTAATCAAATTGCTGAACACCTGTTGCAGCAATGTGGGATCTCCCGTCACAGCGGGCAAATCTCCGATTTCAAATTCAACCTCAAGAGGAGTTTGGACAGAAGTTGTGTCTGTTCGGAGTTTAGCCAACTTTATCGCAGTTTGTACCAAACGGGTAAGATCGATCGGAATTTGCATCAACTCAGTGCGAGTCACCCGCGACAGCATCAACAAACCGTCAATCAACAAATTCATTTTTTGGCTGCTGTCTTCAATTACTTCTATATAGTGAACTATTTTGCGATCGCGAATCGCCTCAGTTGCTTGTAGCCGCTGCTTCAAGGCATTGACAAAACCCGAAATGTGCCGCAAAGGTGCGCGCAAATCGTGGGAAACTGAGTAGGAAAAAGATTCTAATTCTTTATTAGCAGCTTCTAATTGCTCTGTGCGTTCTGACAAAGCTTGTTTTGTCTCTACCAACTCAGTGATATCGCGAGCAGTGCCAATTAAAGCATAAACCTCGCCGTCGAGATTTCTCATGGGAATTTTAAAAGTATCGAAGTAAACATTGCCGCCCGATCTCACAAATTTTTCCTGGAAGTGCAGAGTTGTGCCGGATTCAAATACTTGCAAGTTTTCGCCGCAAAATCGTTCCGCGAGTTCGCTATTCCAGCACTCAAAAATGGTTTTGCCCAGCATCTGCTGCCTGCTGTCGAAGCCGGAAAATTCGGCAAGGGGATGGTTGACAAAAGACAAGCACATATTGTCGCGTTCTACAACATAAATGCAGTCCGGCAAAGTATCAAAAAAAGTCTCTAATTCTGCGGTACGCTGGGCGACTTGAGCTTCTAAAGTTTCGTTGAGTTCTTTTAGTTCAGCTTCGGCTCGTTTGCGTTCGGTGATATCTTGACCGATGCCGATACACATCCCGTCAGAAAGGCGAACATTTGCCCAAGTAGTGTCGATAATTCGCCCGTCTCTAACTTTTGTTTTGAAGTCGCTCCAGTTTTCAGTTGCTGCTTGGATTTCATCCAAAACGTATTGGCGGTATTCCGGCTGCGGATAAAATTCGGCAAGGATATCGCGGTCTTTGATTTCTGCAAAACTCCAGCCGAGCACTTGTTCCCAGTGGCGGTTTACCCAGTTTATTTGACCGTTTTTGTCGAATAATGCGAGCATGATCGGCGCGTTGTCGAAGATTGTTTGCAGCAGTTCTTTTTGCTGTTTTAATGATTCTTCGGCTTGTTTGCGATCGCTGATGTCGAGTACGGAACCGATAATTTGCCTCATTTGTCCGTCTGAGGTTCTTTTGAAGATTGTCGATCGATCGTGCACCCAGCGCCATTCCCCATTTTTGTGTTTGATCCTGTAGTCTATGTCATGGGTTTCGTGGGGGTTGCTGCTGTGTGTTAGCCGCTGCATACCTGTAATTAGCTTCTTCTGATCCTCGGGATGAACTAAGTTAGCAATAGCATCTGTACCCATAGCTTGCAATTCTTGTGCAGTGTATCCTAGCATGGCTGTGACAGCTTCATTTGCATAAATATTTTTGTTTTCTACGGCATCGTAAATGTAGATAAAGTTGGGGATAGTTGTCAGAATGCTCTCTAAAAGTTGCTGCTGTTTTTGCAGTTGGGATTCTGCGTGTTTGCGATCGCTTACGTCCAGCACAAAACTAACGCCGAACTGCTGCGTTCCTTCTAAAAATGTGCTGCCCAGCAGCACCGGAACGCGACTACCATCGGAGCGGATAAATTCTTTTTCAAAGGGAAGAACCGTATTTCTAGCCTTCAGTTCGGCAACTTTTTCTCTGTCTAAACGCAGGTATTCTGGCGGTGTCATTTCTTGCCAGTTAATTCTTCCTGCAAGCAGATCGTCCCGCTTGTAATTTACCGTGTTTAAAAAAGCGCCGTTTGCATCTGTAATGCTGCCGTTAAGATCCCAAAAAATTATGCCGATAATGTTAGAATCAACTAGAACTCTAAATTTGGATTGGCTTTGCCGCAACTGGGATTCGACTTGTTTTAGTTCTGTGATGTCGCGGGCGATGACTAAAATTGTTTCGACTGAATTGTCTTCAGCAAATTCGGGACTGACTCGACTTTGGTAGTATTTTATACCGTTAGGAGTAGCCAATTCAAATTCTATAGTTTCTTGTTTACCAGTACGAAAAACTTTTGAAAAAGCCTCATCCCATAAATTGCAACGCTGTGCCGGCATTCCTAATTCTTTGTTACTTTTGCCGATGAATTCGCCCCGGAGTTTTCCGGTAACAGTTTCGACTGCTTGGTTGAGGTAAAGGTGGCGAAATTCTCGATCGAACCGGGCGATGATATCAGTCGCATTTTCGGCTAGGGCGCTGAAAGCTTGTTCGCGCTGGTGCAGTTCTTCTTGAGTGCGGTGGAATTCGGTTAAGTCTCTGGCAAAAGAGAGAATTGAAACTACTGTTCCCGATTTATCGATTAGTGCAGAATTGTACCATTCGCAGTAAATTACCGAGCCATCTTTGGTATGGTTGCGGTTGTGGCAAATGTTGCGGGGTTCCCTGCCCTGTAACAGTTGATTTGCGATGGCGCACACTTGCTCGAAGTCTTCTTGATGAACTATTGACCATTCGTGCCAGTCTTTGCCGATTACTTCTGCTGCACTCCAGCCAAATATTTGTTCGGCCATTGGCGACCACCGCACTACCCGAAATTCCCTGTCCCACTCTATAACTGCCATTGGCGAGTTTTCTAGGTGAAATTCCAGTTGCGAGTTGGCTTGTTTTATTTGAGTTTGAAGTTGCTGGCGGAGTTGCTTGGCCCCGGCAAAGCGCTGGCTGATTTCCTGTGCGTTTGCTGCGCCGGATTTGGCTATTTGAGCAATGGTTTCTGCTGTTTGTGTTTCGAGTTCGTTCCAAGCGAGTTCGAGGGCTGATTCCGCCTGCTCTAGCTCAGTGATGCTGTTATGAAACAGTGCGGCACTTTCAACTGGAATTTCAGCCATGTTTTTGCTCGTTAGGCAAGTGTTACTTTGAGAATTAAAAATTAATAAAAATAAAAATAAAAAAAAAGGTAATTTATTGTCCAATTATACATTTTTAATTTTAAATTTGTGCGCGTATCCGATCGCTGGAGGCGGGCGGCGCTATTGAAGACGGCTGGTTCAAGGGTTTGGCGTGCCGGGAATTGCGGTCGATCGACCTAAAACTCTCCTCAGCCTGCGGGCGCGATCGGGCACTAAGTATATTTTTGCACAGGGTTGTTGTTTGGGGCGATCGAAAAAATATCGGCGCCTTCGCGCACCCCAAGCAGGGCGTTGGCCAGCAGCAGCACAGTAGCCCGCAAACAACCTATTCGCCAAAAATGGGCTCTTCGGCCCGATCGCTCTCCCCGGCACCTGAATCAGGGGGGAGAAAAACGTCAATCGATTTTAGATTGAAGGATTGAAGGATTGAAGAATGGGAGAATTGAAGAAAGCGACCTCATATCATGTCCGAGCGATCGCTTATATTTATTGCGAGTGCGAGCGTCTCGCTCGATCGCGAGACGCTCGCACTGAAATGATAACTGATTAACCGGACATGATATCACGGATGAATCCGGGGCTTGTACCCTGGCTGAGGAAGGTCTTTCGTCCCCGCAACGATTCGGGGGATGCCAGGGGATCGATCGCCCGGCCGCAAGCGAGATTTGTCAGATTTCAGGCGATTGTTGACAGGCCTAGAAACCGTTCCAACCGTACAAATAATCTCAAGTCGGTTTCGTCAATAAACAGCTAAAATGTAATCTAAACTTATTCAGTCTTTATAGGTTGCTTATGACTGCTGCTGCACCCTCTTCGATAAAAAACCAAACTCAGTACGAAGCCGTTATCGGTCTCGAAACTCACTGTCAATTGAGTACGAATACTAAAATTTTCTCCAGTTCTTCTACAGAATTTGGCAATGCCCCAAATACTAACATTGACCCAATTTGTATGGGAATGCCTGGAGTATTGCCAGTATTAAATCAAAAAGTGCTGGAGTATGCGGTGAAAGCAGGGCTAGCTCTCAACTGCGAAATCGCACCTTACAGTAAGTTCGATCGCAAGCAATACTTCTATCCCGATTTACCGAAAAATTATCAAATTTCTCAGTTCGATTTGCCGATCGCTACTAACGGTTGGCTAGAAATTGAACTGGTGGACGAGACGGGCAATTCTACTAGAAAAAAAATCGGGATAACTCGCTTGCACATGGAGGAAGATGCCGGAAAATTGGTTCACGGCGGCAGCGATCGGCTCAGCGGTTCTACTTATTCAATGGTGGATTACAACCGCGCCGGCGTGCCTTTAATCGAAATTGTTTCGGAACCGGATTTGCGATCGGGCGCGGAAGCTGCCGAATACGGTCAAGAATTGCGCCGGATCGTCCGCTACATCGGTGTCGGCGACGGGAATATGCAGGAAGGTTCCCTCCGGTGCGACGTGAATATTTCGGTGCGCCCCGCTGGCAGAAAAGAGTTCGGCACGAAGGTGGAAATTAAAAATATGAACTCTTTTAATGCGATAGAACGGGCGATTAATTACGAGATCGACCGGCAAATTCAAGCGATCGAAAGCGGCGAAACCATCGTCCAAGAAACGCGGCTTTGGGATGAAAACAAGCAGTGTACTTTCAGTATGCGGATTAAGGAAGGTGCGAGCGATTACCGGTATTTCCCGGAACCGGATTTGCCTCCGATCGAAGTTTCGGCCGAACAATTGCAGGATTGGAAAGCTCAACTGCCGGAATTGCCGGCAATGAAGCGCCATCGCTACGAAACCGATCTCGCTCTTTCTCCCTACGACGCGCGGGTGCTGACTGACGACAAAGCGGTGGCGGAGTATTTTGAAAAGTCGATCGCCGCCGGTGCTCCTGCTAAACAAGCTGCCAATTGGGTGATGGGCGATATCACTGCTTATCTCAAAAATGAAAAGCGGGCGATCGGAGAAATTCCTTTTCAACCGCAGGATTTGGCGGAACTGTTGGCGCTGATTGATGCCGGCACGATCGGCGGCAAAATCGCTAAGGATATTTTGCCGGAGTTGCTGGCCAACGGGGGTTCGCCTCAAAAGTTGGTTGAGAGCAAGGGTTTGATTCAAATTTCGGATACCGGGGCGATCGATCGGGCGATCGATGCAGTTTTGGCCGCCAATCCCAAGGAGCTCGAACAGTACCGAGCCGGCAAAACTAAGCTGCTGGGCTTTTTTGTGGGTAAGGTGATGAAGGAAACCGGCGGCCGGGCCGATCCCAAATTGACCAACGAGCTGCTGGTGGCGAAGCTTAGCGACTGAGGCAAAGCAGTCGTTAAGGGGGTTGTGTAGCGGATACAGCGGCGGGCGATCGGTTTTTTCCGCTCCCGCCGCGCTGTCGCCCTTCCCGCTGCATAATAACTTTACAATTAAATATACATTTCTTTACAACATCTTCACGTTTGGGGGTTTCACCCCTCATCCCTGTCGTGTTATATTCTGTTATGTAGATGCACCCTGATGGCAGGGAGAGTTACTTCGGTAGCTCTCTCTTTTTTTTGTCTTTTTTTGTGAGCAGCGACGTGAAAATACGGATGGGGAAGAGGGGGAGAATGAGGGAGAGGGGGAGAATGGGGGAGAATGGGGGAGAGAGGGAGAGGGAGAGGGAGAATGGGAGAGTGATATCAAATCCGGTAGCATCGGAATTATGTAGTGGGAGCGTTA
>NZ_JAUBPE010000092.1:0-26007 GCF_036700565.1 Microcoleus pseudofavosus SVA1_A4 | reverse complement strand
GCTCGCGGCGTGGCTCGCGAGCGGGGACGCTCGCACTACATAATTCCGATGCTACCGGATTTGATATAAGGTGCGCCGTGCGCACCCTACATATAGAAGTTTTGCATAATTCCTGAATTTAAAATAAACGATAGTTTGGAAAAATTGCAAATCTAACATCTAAAATCGATTTGATTTTGCCATTCTAGCAGTAATGCTCGACATTGCAGGCAAGTTAATTTTTTAAGCAAGTCGCGAATTCCGTCTGGGGCTGCAGGATATGCAGCACCGATCAGTTCGGGGTTTACTGTTGGTGTAGGGTGCAATTCTGCAACAAAACCGTAGAGTTTTTGATTGGAGAATGAGCTGTTTATTGCCCAGCCGATGGTGTTGAGGGGTTGGATGCGGGCGATCGTACTTTCTGTCACGCCTAGTTCTTTCTTGATTATAGCTGGAACTGCCGCTGCTGGCGTCGATTCGGCTGGTACGCGACCGCCGGGAAAATCGAGGGTTGCGGATGCCACGCCGGGGCGATACATCGGTGGGGGAAACAGCAATTTGTCAGCTTGAATTGTCAAGATTACAACTGAATCTGCTCTTTCTACTCGCCAATATTCTACTGTTTTTCCTTCGGTTGTTTCGAGATGTTCGGCGATTAGTTTTACCCAATGAGAATTGATTTCTACAAACCGATCTAGAGTTTTCCACTGGGATTTTGCAGTTTGGTTCATGTCAGAATTTTTGAAATAACTCAGATATTGTTTGCTATGGTAATCGATCGTTGCCGAGCGGAACAATAGCCGATCGACCTTCTGAGCTTTGAACCCATTTTCCGCTCTCGATTGTAAATTTTTGCTACAACCCTACACAATTGCCTAGATAATTCCGTAACATAGACTACATAATCGAAATTTATCTGCGCCTTCGCTCTGCGTTGTGACAAACCCGCCTAGGTGCAGACTCTTAGCTCGACAGGAGTAGTTATGCAACTGCAAACAGATATTCGTACTTGGCAATCCCAACCAACGCCCGGAAGCTTCGCCAGTGCCCGCGACTGGGAAAAATTTGGCTGCGCCGTACCTGCACCCAAATTGGCTCCTTCTATGTGGGTTAAATTGTTCAATCCGCCAACCGCATTCAGCTTTGACGAAGCGTGGCTGTTGTGTGAATGTTCGGATGAAAAGTGGCTAGCTTGGATTCCTGATTATGGGGAAATTTTACTGAGTACACATGAATTTTGCGCGACTAAATCGTGAATTACGCATACAAACTTTGATAAACCGGGTGTTAAAATCCCTATCGCTCGGGTTCCACGGGATATTTTGGAAAAAAGCTGGTTTCTGCGTAATTATGTCGTTTGCAGTGAGGAATGCAAGTCCTCAAACTTTGATAAGGACTTGCATTCCTCGCTGCAAACCTCTTATATGATGTCGTTGCAACGGATATCATATAAGTCTTAATAGATATTAATTGAAATTTCGCTAACAAAAAGAGCAATAGGTTTTCTATTGCTCTTTTTGTTCAAAAATACTCTCTAGTTTTTGTCTTCAGACAGCGGAAGTTATATCAACTAGGGTCGATTGACCACAATATCGTCGCGGTGACGGGTTTACTGTATCCATGCTTGCATTGGAGATATTGGTGAACCCGCCCCACGGCAATTACGGTCAATTGAGCCGCCGTGATATTGCTGACTTATTTGCAAACTGCACGGTTATTTGCGTTTCTGACAATCGTGCCTACTCTGCCATTAATCTGAATCGGGTTCTTGGTGCTGGCTCGAATCAAGCGGGGCTGTTTTGCCAGACATTCTCTGATTGATGCTGCCCATGCGGTGAGAGCTCCGGTGTATTCTGGACGAGTCGCTGGCGCGCGAAACTGATCGGTAATTAGGTGATCGCTGGTGATGCTAGTGTCAGTAGCAACAGTGGTAATAATTGGAAAGTCAAAAGCTTTGGGCAAGGTTCTGTCCTGTATTTTGCCTGGTAGCAACTGGTATTGCATCGAGCCACCCTTGTAGTCAATACCTGCTTGAGGGCTTGTGGGAGGGCTTGTTTGAGCGAAGGCGGGAACAGGCAAGCTTGCTACCAAAACGGTGCAAAAACTCCAAAATAATTTCGATTTCATCCGATTCATCTCCTCAACTTTATGACGATTAGCACTAATTTAGGTACGATCAAAAGACACTAGCTTTTATTGAGAAAGCGCCTCATGATATTGAGCTTTTGAGTTTGAGTTCAACGTAGCTAATTTATTACCAAACATCTTCAAAAATGTTAAAACTGGTTTGCCTGACCAACCGTAGAATAGTTTCAGTTGAGTTAGATATTTACACATCTGAAGTTGTTACAGCATTGGGGAGTCGGTTTTACCAGAATGATTCATTTTCGATCGATGTCATTGGAACTTTATCAAATTTTGTCTCAGATATCAAGTTTTGCCGATCGCGTATCACGTTTTAACACTGGTTTGCGGCTCGATCGAGGTTTGAGTGTTGCGGGCTATACCAGGGCGAGAAAGATGCTACAGTGCATCGATGGGCGTTTGAGTATTTTCAGGCGACAATAGACAGAGAAGGGGCTTGAAAATAGGTGATTTTAGTGGAAGATAGTAAATTTATCGACGTATCGGACATTATGGGTGTTCCCGCAGCTCCGGCGGGGTACAAGTCGGGGTTTGTGGGTATTGTCGGGCGTCCGAATGTCGGAAAATCAACGCTGATGAATCAGTTGGTGGGGCAGAAAATTGCGATTACTTCGCCGGTGTCTCAGACGACTCGCAACAGGCTGCGGGGCATCCTGACGACACCGGAAGCACAAATTATTTTTGTCGATACTCCCGGAATTCACAAGCCGCATCACCAATTGGGTAAGGTTTTGGTGCAGAATGCGCGCACAGCGATTCAGTCTGTGGATGTGGTGCTGTTTGTGGTGGATGGTTCGGTGGAATCGGGAGGGGGCGATCGATATATTGTCGAAATTCTCAGCAATTGCAAAGTTCCGGTGATTTTGGGGATGAATAAGTTGGACGAACAACCGTCGGATTCGGTGTTGATCGATCGAACTTACGAGCAAATTGTCAATCCTGAGTGGCCTGTAGTGAAATTTTCGGCTCTCACGGGCGAGGGTGTCGAGCCGCTGCAACAATTGTTAATCGAACATTTGGAGGTTGGGCCTTATTATTATCCGCCAGATTTGGTGACTGACCAGCCGGAACGCTTTATTATGGGCGAATTGATTCGGGAACAGATTTTGCTGCTGACGCGGGAAGAAGTGCCGCATTCTGTAGCAATTGCGATCGACATAGTTCAAGAAGAAGCGAAAATTACCCGCATTCTGGCGACGATTCACGTCGAACGGGATTCCCAAAAAGGCATTTTAATCGGTAAAAGCGGCAGTATGCTCAAGTCGATCGGCAGTGCGGCCCGGGAACAGATTCAAAAGTTAATTGAAGGCAAAGTGTATTTGGAGTTGTTTGTCAAGGTGCAGCCGAAGTGGCGGCAGTCCCGCACCCGTTTAGCGGAATTGGGTTATCGGGTGGAAGAGTGAAACTTTATCTGTTAGCAGTTTCCCTCTGTTAATCCTGATGTGCTCAGAAGCAGAGTTGAGAACTTCATCGAAACCACCAATGAGGAGTGTATGTCGTTAACAGGTATAGCCAAGGAAACATTACAGATTCTAGAAAAAGGCGAGTTCATTTCAAAGCACGGCCATGTTATTAATTTTGCTACCGAGCAGAAGCTGGCAGAGAAAAATACTAAGTTGTATCGACCCGAAGAAGTTGAAAATTTATTGCAAAATACGCAATGTGATGCGAAACAGAGTCTTTTGGTGGAAGTTACCGATGAGACCACTCAAGTAGCCGCCTACCGTTTGGTAAAAGGTGAAGGTTGCCGCGATCTCGTACTCCTAAACTATGCCTCCGCTCGAAATCCTGGCGGCGGATTTATTAATGGTGCAAAAGCACAAGAAGAAGATTTGGCTCGCTGTTCCGGGTTATATCCCTGTCAATTGACACAGCCCGAGTATTATGAAGCAAACCGATCGCAAGATTCTCTTCTTTACACCGATTACCTGATTTATTCTCCAAAAGTTCCTTGGTTTAGAATCCGCAGTCGTGAATTGCTCGATGATTATTTTTTAGCATCTGTTATTACTGCGCCCGCACCAAATGCAGGTCAAGTATTGCGTCGCGATCCCAATGCGCTTCCCGATATTGAAAAAGCATTGCGGCGACGTGCTGGATATGTACTTGCGGTGGCACAAGATAATGGACATCGATCGTTGTTACTCGGTGCATGGGGGTGTGGCGTGTTTTGCAACGATGCCAGTATGGTAGCAGATGCTTTTGGTCAGTGGCTTGAGAGTCCGCGATTTCATGGATGTTTCGATCGTGTAGTTTTTGGTATATATGATTCGGCTAAGAGTAAGGATACATTGAAGGCATTTAAAAATAGATTTAAGTAAAAGTATTGCATTCTCAGCCTCGCTGTCGTCAATGCCTCTAACAATCCCAACGCACGCCGACTTTCAGGAGGTCATCGGCTGGAGTTTGAGGTAGTTTTTAGCAGGCGATTGGGAGCGTTATCTCGCAAACACTGCCTGACCTTGGAGATGATTCGGAAGCTCTATCGAGAGCTTTACCTACAGAAAATTGGTAGAATAAATAGATACGCTTCGCTCGCGCAACCATGCAACAAGCTAGTAGATCCAATCTTTTCACCAAACATCAAACTAGGAGATTCTCAAAAATTCCAACTATGAATTACCGAAACCACATCACGATCGAAGCAAATAAACGCGGTGGTAAGCCTTGTGTACGCGGCTTGCGAATTACGGTTTATGAAGTGCTTGAGTACCTGGCTTCCGAGATGACCGAAGCAGAAATTCTTGACGATTTTCCCGATTTGACGCGAGAAGATTTAAAAGCCTGCATTGCTTATGCTGCTGACCGCGAGCGTCGGTTTATGACCGCGACCTTATCGGCATGAAATTACTTTTTGATGAAAACTTGTCACCCAAGTTGCCGAATCGTTTGAGCGATATTTTCCCAAATTCGCTTCACGTCCTTTGATGTGGGAATGAAAGCAACGATCGACCTAATAGTTTGGGATTATGCAAAACATATGACTGCGCACTTCTTAGTGCAAACGCAGTCAGCCTGGGAACCCTAGCAATAGGAATATTTTGACATAAATGTCTTAAGAATCCCCGTACCGACCGGGCGGGGAGTGTCAAAGGATTTCTACATACCCTTCTGTTCCATGTACGCGAATTCGTTGCCCATCTTTTATCAGTTTGGTCGCATTTTCTACTCCGACAACTGCCGGTAAGCCATATTCACGTGCGATAACTGCTCCATGGGTCATCAGTCCACCAACTTCGGTGACTAGACCTTTTATGGATACAAACAATGGTGTCCAGCTAGGGTCAGTAAACGAGGTGACTAATATATCTCCATCTTCTAGATCGGCGTCTTCCATGTTTAGGATGACACGTGCTCGTCCCTCTATAACTCCGGAAGAAACAGCCAGGCCTACAATAGCTTCAGCCGGGAGATTTTCTCGTTTGTACGCACCGGCAATCATTTCACCATCAGACGTGAGAACACGTGGGGGAGTTAGTTTTTCATAGAGTTTGTACTCGTCTTTTCGGTTGCTGATAATCTGATAATCTAATTGATTTGTAAGTACAACTTCGCGAAGTTCTTCAAACGTGAGATAGTAGGCATCTTCTTTTTCATGAATAACGCCCGCTTGTACGAGTTGTTCGACTTCTTTAAGTAATGCCTGCTTGTAAACGAAGTAGCGACTCACGATACCGTACTTTGGATATTCACGATAGCCGATGAAATTTCGGATCAGGCCGATCATTCGTTGTGTCTCTCTGGCTTTTTGCTCACCCTCCGGTAATTGCTTCAATCGCTCTAACAACTCTTGTTCTTTTTTCAAGGCTTCCTGTCGTCCTTGCTCAAATTTGCGATCGCTGGCACCAGGCTCAAAGTTTTTGATGTTACTAAGAATCAAGGGAACAAGCGTTGTTGGTTTTTCGCTCCAACGAGTTCTCGTAATATCGATTTCTCCGACACATCGCATTCCGTATTTGTTGAGAAAAGTAGCGATCGCGTTCTGGGCTTCCTGTCCATCCTCAAGCTTCACTAATTCATCTAGAAAGTTATCCTCTTTTACCTGTTGCAAATACTCAATGACTTCCGGGTAAGGACGAATCGCATCCGCAACATCCAATAGTGCCAGACCCATCTCCGAAGTAATATTGTTAGGTGCTGATTGAGAAAGCGTATCCGCTGCGTTTTTTTCGCCTAACCACTCCATCATTTTCTCATTGATCCAGGAGGAAGCATTCATACCAGTCATAAGCACACCAAAACCCTGTGAATCAGAGTTTGTCTTCTTTAATTGCTGGATATCTTCCAGGATAAAATCAAACAGATCCGATCCTGATTTCGTTTGGATGGTTTGTTTTAACGCTTCGATCGAGGTTTGACTCTGTTGAATCAAATCAGCAACAATCGCCGGATCGTAGTCGTTTAGGGTTTGAAAATCAGCAGGCGATCGACCTTTACTGCTTTTGCCGAGACTCCGATCGTCGGGTAACGATTTTATAAAATCTCCCCGCTCTATGATGGTTGTAAGTGCGTCTTTCATGAGCGGATCAGATTTTCCCAATGTGACGTTTAATACAGTTTTTCTGCTGACAGGTGAAGCCAGCGTCGCTGTAACATCAACAAATAACCTTCCACCAGCAGTGTGCATGGGTGCATGGGTCGTTAACAGGAAAAAAGACAATCCCAATGGTTTCATGGCATCGGTCATCATTTGGTTGTGACCGACAGAAACAAAGACGTGATTTTCCCGATCGTTCGTTTCAGGGATCGGAAATAAAGTGGTGATTGGGCGACTCTGGACAATATAAAATGTATCATCAACTAAACACCATTCGATGTCCTGGGGACAGCCGAAATGTTCTTCGATCTTTCTGCCCGTGCGCTCAAGCTGTACAATCTGCTCATCCGTCAGCGCTTGCTTATTTTGTCTCTCAGGCTCAATTTCCTGTTCTTTCGTACCCCCATCTTTTAAGGCATAAACAGCCAGTTTCTTGGTAGATATCTTCTTATCGATAACCTTGCCGTTACACACTTTATAGCTATCAGCATTCACCAGGCCGGAAACCATTGCCTCACCAAGTCCGAAGCTGGCATCAATGGATAACACTTTTCTATTAGAAGTGACGGGATCGGCAGTAAACAAAATTCCTGCCACCTGCGGGAAGACCATCTTCTGAACAACCACAGACAGGTGGACTTTACGGTGGTCGAAGCCGTTTTGCAGGCGGTAAATGACTGCTCGATCGGTAAATAGCGATGCCCAGCACTTGCTGATGTGCTTTAGGATTGCTTCTTTTCCAATAATGTTTAAATAGGTATCTTGCTGACCGGCAAAGGAAGCGGTGGGTAAATCCTCGGCGGTTGCGCTCGATCGGACGGCATAGGCGTTCTTTTCTCCGAGTTTGGAGAGGAGGCGGGCGATCTCTTCATTAATGTCTTGAGGAATGGCTATCCCTTCGATGACCCTACGAATCTCACCGCTAAGTTCACCGATTTTATCCCGGTCTTCCACCTTTAGAAGCGATAACCGATCGAGTAATTCGTTAATCGACGGCGTTTCCCCAATGATGCTTTTAAAGGCTTCAGTAGAAATACAGTAGCCATCCGGTACGCGGATTCCTTCAATCTTGGAAAGTTCCCCCAGGTTTGCGCCTTTACCCCCAACCACCATGATTTTTGTTTTGTCAATCTCCTGAAAACCAAGCACATAGGAACTCATATATTTACCTCCTGTGGCAATTCTTTCTTTAATTATTTTGATGACATCCTTCGGGCTAAAACGATTTACCGGAGCATTGTACTTCAACTCGACTTTAGCAAATTAGAAAGAGGATGCGAGCAGTTGAATCAACTGTTCGCGTTCTGCATCAAGCAATAAAACCGGAGTGGGGGTTGAGAACAGGTCGGGAAGTCGAGATAGCCCCCTCGCCCAACAACAATAGAACGCGATTCCAACAACAGTAAAGTAAACTGAGAGCAGCCCCATTCCCCCCAGTTGACCCTATGCCGCGCTGGTTCAACACCGCAGGCCCTTGCCGCGCCGACATCCACTATATGTTACCGGCAACCCGTCGCCTCCCGAATTTAGAGCGACTGATTGCTCAGCAAAGCTATTTCGTCATCCATGCACCCCGACAAGTGGGGAAAACCACCGCCATGCTGGCATTAGCCAAACAACTCACCGACAGCGGACAATACACCGCCGTGATGGTTTCTGCTGAAGTCGGCGCACCTTTCAGTCAAGACATCGCGGGTGCAGAAGAGGCGATTCTGGGTGCTTGGCGAGATAACATTTCCTTTCGCCTGCCACCCGAACTGCAACCGCCCGATTGGACAAGCATACAGTCGGGACAGAAAATTCGGGCGGCTTTACAAGCTTGGGCACAAGTTTCATCTCGTCCCCTGGTCATTTTGATCGACGAAATTGACGCATTGCAAGACCAAGCGTTGATTTCCATCTTGCGACAACTGCGCGATGGCTATCCCAATCGTCCGAAAGCGTTTCCTCAATCGGTGGGTTTAATTGGTTTGCGCGATGTTCGCGATTACAAAGTGGCTGCGGGTGGTAGCGATCGACTCCATACATCCAGTCCGTTTAATATTAAAGTGCGATCGATTACTCTCAGAGATTTTACGGCTCAAGAAGTCGCCGAACTCTACGCGCAACACACTCAAGATACCGGACAAATTTTTACACCGTCAGCCGTAGCGTTAGCTTTTGAACTCACTCAGGGACAACCTTGGTTAGTGAATGCTTTAGCTAAGGAAATCGTAGAAGAATTAGTTACCGATGAATCGATCGCCATTACGCCCGATCGTATTTTAGAAGCTAAAGAAATTTTAATCAAACGCCAAGATACGCATTTGGATAGTTTAGCTGAACGACTGCGAGAAAACCGAGTCAAAGCCATTATCGAGCCGATGTTAGCCGGACGAGAACTGCCAGAATTTTCTAATGACGATCGCCAATACCTCGTAGATTTGGGCTTGCTCAAACGAGATCCGGCTGGGGGTTTGGTCATCGCCAATCCGATTTATCGAGAAGTGTTGCCGCGAGTTTTGGCGCAAGGGCCACAAGATAGTTTACCGATTATCAGTCCGAGTTGGTTGAACGATCGCGGCGAACTACTACCAGATGCACTCCTGCAAGCGTTTCTTGCGTTTTGGCTGCAACATGGCGAGCCCTTACTCAAAAGTGCGTCTTACCCCGAAATTGCCCCGCATTTGGTGTTGATGGCATTTCTGCATCGGGTGATTAATGGTGGGGGAACGTTGGAGCGGGAATATGCGATCGGGCGCGACAGAATGGATTTATGTTTGCGTTATGGTGAGGTAACATTGGGAATTGAACTGAAGGTTTTGCGAACTCGGAAAGTCGATCCGTTGAGTAAAGGATTGGAACAGTTGGATGGATATTTGGCTCGATTGGGACAAGATGAGGGGTGGTTGGTGATATTCGATCGGCGCGAGAATGCACCGGAATTGGAAGAGCGATTGAAAACTGAAATTCAGGTTAGTCCAATGGGAAGAACGATTACAGTCATTCGTGCGTGATAAATCCAATGAATTTCCGAAAAGTCGTCTTTCCACTGGAGGGATAGATGGAAATTTTCGAGATATTTATAGAAATAGCGGAAATATGAAGATTCGCTTTCCGAAAATCACTTGCCAGTTGTCCGTCTATCTGGTAGAATTATGAGAATATATGGAGGAAGTCGGTCTAATTAATAGTTAGGCGGCTTAAAATCTCGGCTGGGACGGTACAGCGATATTGTTTGTGAGGCAGACAAAGCCTAGTCATTTCAAGTTCGCCGTAATACAAGCTACTCTAATTAACAAATATAATTACAGGTTGGGAGTGAGGCAATGTCATCACCGTGGGAGGCAATAAGTGCAATCTCATCTCTTATTCAAACAATTGTAATTATTGTCACAGTTGGGTTTGCTATTTTACAAATCAGACAGACAAATCAAAGTCATAAGCTAGATGTATCTCTTAGGCTATTTGATGAGCTTTCTTCACCCAACAGCAGGAAGAATAGAGCGTTCATATATTCCCTTAAAAACAAAGATCCGTCTCAATTAACAACAGAGGAACTTCTCATTGTTGATGAGGTTTTATCAAGCTTAGACCGTGCTTGGATATTAATAGAAAATAAGCAAATAAACAGTAAATTTGTTTACGAAACTTATGGAGAAATTTTCTTAAAAATTTGGAGAGTGACACAGCCAATAGTCATGTATGAGAGACAAAGTAGAGGAAATTACTATCGGCAAAGAACAGAAAGTTTAATCAAAAGTGTAAGAAAGTATTTTAAGATGCAAAACAAACCATTAGAGTATCCAGTTTAAGGACTTCACTTTTCATTTAGTCCGTCGCCTAACAACCGCACTGCAACGGAATGTGTCAAGTTGGTTGGTTGAGTTGCAGAGGTTATCTGCATCCGGTGAGTGCGAACGTTATCTCGAAAACGCTGCCTGACCTTGGAGATGATTCGGAAGCTCGATCGAGAGCTTGACCTACAGAAAATTGGTAGAATCAATAGATACGATTCGATCGCGCACCATGCAACAAGCTAGTAGATCCAATCTTTTCGCCAAACCTCGAACGAGGAGATTCTCAAATGCCATTGGCTGAACTAATGTCACAGATCCAGGAACTTTCAAGAATTGACAAGCTTCGGCTGATGCAGTTTCTGGCAACAGAACTGGTCAAAGAAGAAGATGCAACAAACTTTTTTGTTGCCGATCGAGAGTATCCGGTCTGGTCGCCTTACAATTGCTCTGAGGCTGCCAATGTTTTAATGAATCTTCTGACGACAAAACAACAAGAACAAAGTGATTGACGCTCAGAGATTTCCCTACAAAATCATTGACAGCAGTCCTGCCATGGTCGATCGAATGCCGTATCTGCCATTGACACTCAGCCTGAACGGTCAATCCTTGAACGCTGAGGGCTTACTAGATACAGGCGCAAGCGTTAATGTTTTGCCCTACGAGTTAGGGCTACAACTAAGCTTAGTCTGGGAAAATGAGACACTCTCAGTCGTATTGGCTGGGAATTTGGCTCGATTTGAAGCCCGCGCAGTCGTTGTTAATGCGTGAGTTAGTTCATTCCCAACGCTTAACCTGGCATTTGCCTGGACACAAGCAACCAATTTACCTTTGATTTTGGGGCAAGCTAATTTCTTCTTCGAGTTTGATGTCTGTTTCTTCCGGGCACGTTCAGAAGTTGAAATCCGTCCTAAGCAGAGTGAATAGAAATGAAGACACTCCAACTATACCGTTATCTCGTAAACACTGCCTGACTTTGGAGATGATTCGGAAGCTCGATCGAGAGCTTGACCTAAAGAAAATTGGTAGAATAAATAGATACGCTAGATGTCGATCGCTGCCGATGGGCGATCGCTTATAATCGGATGAAAGCGCGATCGATAAAACTCACCCCAAAAGCACCTATGAAAAGCACGATCGAAATCGATAGCTCCCTCATCACCAATGCGCTCCAAGTCACCGGACTGACTGCACAACAAGAAGTCATCGAATTGGCCCTGAGCCTGCTGATCCAAATGAAAAACCAAGAGAACCTACGTGCGCTACGGGGTAAACTCGCCTGGGACGGCGACCTCGATCGCATGAGAACGGATACGCAACAATAGTAAGCCCATGATTATTGTTGATTCCAGCGTCTGGATTGACTACTTTAACGGACAATCGACTAAATTACTAGTGGGGCGAAGCCAAAAGCTGATCTGCTAGAACCAACTGGTTTATATCTTCATTTAGGTTTACAGCTAACATGCAAACAGTTCAAGTTGAATACTCAGGTCAAATTCAAGTAAAAAAAGGTGAAAGCCCCAAAGAATTGTATGCTCACCAGAACGAAGCAATAAAAGCTCTGAATCATAAAAATCAATCTGCATTTGAAGGTTTACTAGTTCTACCTACAGGCGGGGGGAAAACTTTAACTGCTGTGCACTGGTTACTACGTAACTTTATTGACAAACGCAAGAAAGTTTTATGGATAGCTCACCGTCACGAGTTACTAAACCAAGCAATAGAAACTATAAAGTTCACTGCCTATAGTTCGCTCTTAAAAGATGCTGATAAATTTAGCTTTCGAGTAATTTCAGGGCATCCTAAGCACGATATTCCCGTGAACATAAAACTGACAGATGACATCATTATTGCTAGTAAAGATAGCTTAAATAGTGGATTAACTCACCTTCTAAACAATTGGGTAGAGCATTGTGATTCAATACTTTTAGTGGTCGATGAAGCACATCATGCAACCGCAAAGACTTATCGAAAACTAATCAATGCCATCAAAGAGAATTTTGAAAAACGTCAGAAGCAAGATGCATTTAGAATGCTCGGTTTAACTGCAACTCCATTCAGATCGGATGAAACTGAAGCGGGTCTATTAAAGAAAGTTTTTCCTGACGATATTATTTTCTCTGAGCATCTAAGAAACTTAATTACGAAAGGAATACTTGCGGAACCAGTTTTTGAGGACTTGACTACCCAATTAGATTTTTACAACGAGCTAAGCGATAAAGACATTAAAGCAATAGAAGATTTTGACAAATTACCTAAAAATATTTCTGAAAAGATCGCAAAGTCTAGTATTCGCAATATGCAAATCGTAGATCACTATGTTAACAATCGAGATAAATACAAGCCAGTATTGTTGTTTGCAATTGATGTAGAACACGCTATTACATTAAATGGTTTATTCAAAAAAAGAGAAGTTAGCTCGGATTTTGTGGTTTCTAAAATAGTTGACATTGCGACAGGAGCTACAATTTCATCTGGCGACAACTCTAAGAAAATCGAGCGATTTAGGAATGGAGAACTTGAGGTACTTATTAATGTTGAGATGTTAACAGAAGGAACTGATCTCCCAAATGTTCAAACTGTTTTCCTTACCCGCCCGACCACTTCCACAATCTTAATGACTCAGATGATAGGTAGAGCTTTGCGTGGTCAAAAAGCAGGGGGGACAGAAAAAGCCTATGTAGTTAGCTTTATTGATAATTGGGAAGATAGAATTAGTTGGGTCAATCCTGAAAAATTACATCTTGAAGATGATGCAGAATTTGTTGATAGAGATATCCAGACAGTTAAGAAGATTGCTCGACTTATCTCTATCGATAAGATGGAAGAATTTGCGCGGATTATGGATGACTCCATAGATACAACGGGATTAGAGAAATTAGATTTTTTGAAGCGAGTCCCCGTTGGAATTTATCGTTTTTCAATTCTTGAGCCTTCTGAATCGAAAGAGCCTACACCGAAGAACTATACGGTGCTTGTGTACAGTGATACAGATGAAATCTACAATAATTTTGTTAATGATTTAGAAGCCATACTTAATACTGTCAATATTGAAGATAGAGAAATATTGACTGATAAAGAGCTTGAATATTTGCTCCAAATTGCAATAGACAACTATTTTCTTGACCATGAGTTTTTAATAGGCTATAGAGATCGGGACATAGAAAACATCTTACGCTACTACGCACAAAAGCAAATAAAGCCAGAGTTTATTCCATTTGCAGAAAAGAACAAGTGCGATATATATAAGGTTGCAAGGCATATCTACGATAACGATCTTGGCGAGAGAGCTAAAACTGAGTACATTAATTCACTTTGGAGTGCAGAGCAGTCATTCTGGCAGGTGATTTTTGACTACAATCTGCTTTACTTTTGCAAGCAATTAGATATTGAAATCTACAAGATCAAAGGACTATACGGCAATCTCGATTTATCCCGCCCAACAGTGATACCTGATGAAATTCCACTTGAGAATCTATCGATTGAACAGATTAGAGAAAAAGACCCAGAAGAATATAGAAAAATTGTAGATACTGTATACGAAAGAGCTACAGATGGGTGGGATTTCATCACTTGTGCCAACAGTGGATTTAAGAGTAAGACTCGGATAAATTTTCAGATCGATCACATCACACCAATGTCAAAAGGTGGTCTCACCACGCTAGAAAATCTTCAAGTTCTGTCTCGTAAAGCCCATACAGAAAAGACCCGATTGGAAAATTTAGAAAAATAATAGGTTGTTCGACCTAAATGGCTGTCTAACACTGCGTTGGAGCCGACTACTAAAAAACTGATCTGTAAAAGCCAAAGTTTGAGCGGGGGCTCAACTTACTGCCGTTATCTCGCAAACGCAGCCTGAATTTGGAGATGATTCGGAAGCTCGATCGAGAGCTTGACAAATCAGAAAATTGGTAGAATCAATAGATACACTTCGATCGCGCACCTATGCAACAAGCTAGTATATCAAAAAAAAAGATGTTTGTGTAAATCGTTAAAATAATACCAAAAACAACCAGGAAAAACCCATGTTAACCCTAGAAATGGTAATCCAAAAAATCCAACATTTTTCCCCCGAACAACGCAATAAAGTTATTGAATTTATCGAATTTCTAGAATTTCAAGCCAGCCAAACTAAAACGATAGAACCCAAAAAAGATGACTCCAATCAAGAACAATCCTTTTTTGAGCTAGCGGGAATCTGGGAAGGAAAAAATATCACCCTAGACGACATTCGCCAAGACGCATGGGGTAAAGAAAACCAATGATTTTGTGTGACACCAATATTCTCATCGAATTCTATAAAAACAATACCGCCATCATTCAAGAACTACGACAAATCGGCAGCCAGAACTTAACCATTAGCATTATCACCAGAGCAGAACTGTACTATGGCGCACTCAACAAAAACGAACTAAACCGCATTCAAAAACACCTCGACTTACTTCAAAATATTCCCATCGATCGACCCATCTCAGAGCAATTCATCCAACTCATGGCGCAATATTCCCTAAGCCATAAACTCACAATTCCCGATGCCATGATTGCCGCCACCGCCCTAACCCATAACATTAGCCTCTATACCCTGAACCTCAAAGATTTTCGCTTTATCCAAGGCTTAAAAATATATCAATCTCCCTTCCATGACCCAAACTGAAGCAGTGGGGTAAGAGATTCAGCGCACCGAACAATTCAAAAAAGGCTTGCTGCAAAAAATGTTTGTGTAAATTAGGGAATAGGGAATAGAAATAAACTCCATTTCGAGAGAAAATTGGGAGCGTTATCTCGTAAACACTGCCTGACCTTGGAGATGATTCGGAAGCTCGATCGAGAACTAAGGATTCCGGTGGATAAATGTCGCCCTACATTACCCACACTAATTGCTGCTTTATTCTACGATTTATCAACAGATAAAAAAATCAAAATCCCTTCAATCGGTGAAAAACGGGAACGGGAATTGCGGTCTCCTACAGCTAGGATCTTGATATGATATTTACGAGCAAGCCAACTCGTTGAGGCAACAATCCCCGTACCTTGATAGTCGGGGAGTGTCAACAACAACTATCAAGGCAACTCAACGGAACTCGGTTTAGCAATGTGAGGCAAGCCCCAGCCCAATTTTTCCCGCAAAATGTGGAAAAACTCAAAAGATTGCACCCGAACAAAGCGGGCTTGGTACGGAGCTCGCTCGACTTGCACCCAATCCTCCGGCAAAACATAACATCCGCCGTTCCCGTCTACCACCATTACCAGGCGGTTCGGACTCGCAGGCAAAATCTTGACCGGCTCGGTGTTGGAAAACACCAAAGCCCGCGAAGCCATTGAATGCGGGCAAATAGGCAGCAACTGCAACACCGGCACTCCGGGAATGATCACAGGGCCGCCGGCAGAAAGGGCGTAAGCTGTCGATCCCGTGGGAGTCGAGATAATTACCCCATCTGCGGCAATGTCAATAGAGGCGTGCTGCCCGATCGCCACTTCAAAATGACACATACAAGTCAGCGGTTCCCGGTGCAGCACCATTTCATTGAGACAAAGGGCTTCCCAGAGGCAGTCGTTTTCTCGAAACAGCCGCACGGCCAGCATTGACCTTTCTTCGATTTCGTATTCTCCGGCGATCGCCTTTTCCAAAGCTTGCGGCAGCAAGTTCAGGTAAGTTTCTGTTAAAAAGCCCATGTGACCGGTATTGACAGTCAGCAGCGGCACTCCAATCGGAGCGACTTGGCGAAATGCCGACAGTACCGTACCGTCGCCGCCCAAAACCACTGCAAACTCCATGTCGCTGTCAAAACCGGGGGGGACGAGTTGGTCGATCGGAGTGTGGCACATCGGGCGATCGGGGCTAGAATAGCCCAGAATTCCTCCAGAACCAGAAACCGAACAGACCTCCCAGCCGCGGGCAGTCAGCTTGTCTTCCAACTCTGCGGCAATGCGACAAGCCACAGGTTTAACGTCGTTGTATATAATCCCAGCTTTCGGCACTTTAAAATGTAAAGGGCATTTTTTGTTTACTCCGTTTTTTAGTCTTAAGCTGCTCGTACTCTATTTCCTTGAGCTTCTTCATAATCAGATTAAAGTATTCTTCGAGATAAGACTCCAAAGTAGTAGTTTCTTTAGGGTCGATTCCGAAGACGCTGTAAACGTCATCCATCGGAGCTTTCAAGGGTTTTCCGGCTGCTAAAACTTCTGAAAAAGCCAATCTGTCAGCTACGTTCCAACTCCACTGAAAGAACTTAGCAAATTGACGAGTAGCCTGCAACAAGGCATCTGGGGTGCGCGTAATTTTCGCTTGCTTCCCTGACAGCCGTTCGCACAACCGCACGATTTCTTCAGCATCCCAAGCGCGATTTCCCACCACTGGAAAGCTTTTTTTCTCAGTTTCGGGAACAGAAAGGGCTCGGACGGCAAACTTCGCAACGTCCTGAGTGTTCATGTAAGCGAGGGCTGACGGCTTGTTGGGCAGCCAGACTGCCTGATTGTCCAAAATCGGCATTGCATACAGGCTCAGCAGTCCTTGCAAAAAGCCGCAAGGTCTCAAGATTGTGTAGTCTAGACCGGATTCTGCTAAGAACAACTCGGTACAGCGCTTTATTTCCAACAAGGGGACTTGGGGATATTTCTCGGCGTCGAGAAAGGAAAAGAATATGTAACGCTTGATGCCTGCTGCTGCTGCTGCTTGGATCAGCGATACTTTTCCGTCCCAGTCTACTCTTTTGATGCTGACAGAATCCGCAGCACTGGCTGTTGCTGCATCGATAATAGCACTGACGCCTTCTAGCGCCGGAACTAGGCTGTCGGGCTGGCAAAGGTTTCCCGGTACGAGTTCCGCGCCCCATTCTTTCAAAAAGGCCGCTTTTCTGTAATTTCTGACTAAACAGCGCACCTGGTAGCCCTCGTCTAGGGCGCGGCGGGCTATTTGGCGGCCGAGGGTGCCGGTGGCACCTAAAATCAATAAAGTCATCTAGGGATTAATGATGAATCTTAAACTTTCTATAAGATGGTATCAGGTTTTTGTTAAGTTTTTATAACAAACTTAACAAAAACCTGAAATCCTCTCATCAAACGATCGCCCCGGCATCCGGCGTCCGGGAAGAGACATCAGTAGAACTCTTGCAAAAATACAATGCACCCCACCCCAACCCTCCCCTTAGTAAGGGGAGGGGGCAAGATTATTCTTGTTTCCCCCCTTTATAAGGGGGGACTAAGGGGGGTGAATTTGACTTTTGCAAGATATCTAGTTAAGCAAAAATGTGCGATCGGGAAATCCCGGAGAATTTATCGGCAGTAAAAATTTTGCCTTCAGCCTTCATACTTCTGTCTTCGGAACGATGTGTGAAATCACTCAGAACTCAACCACCAAATGTGAATCAACCGGGTTTTTCTACTCTCGCCAAGGGTGCTGCACGATGTTTTTGGTAGAAAAACCCGGTTTCTGGATCGGGCACGATCGCTTATTCTTCGCCGCCTTGGAGTTTGAGCAGCAGGAAGCCTCCACCGATACCGACGAAAATTAGGGAAAAGGACAAAAAGGCTGCGCTGAGAAATTCAGGGTTCATTTGTTTTAGAGTTCCTTGACGATTGCAAATTAAATAAACATAATTTGACACTCCCCGCTCTTTTATAGATGGGGATTCTTAATTCAGCGAACTACCTTAAAATTGGCTATCTCTTGCGAGCAATTCCTGAACCATTTGACCGTACCAAAGTAACAATCAAAAAGTCGAGTTTAGACAATTTGTGCCGGTTCACCTGAATTAAGCCTACTAGAATACTCGCCTAGAGTTTGGGCGTGCCGCACCCTACTTTTTTATCCAAAATTTTAGTTTTCCTGGTTGTTGGGTCAAGTTTTCCTTGTCCTAACTGTTTTTATAGCGGATCGAGTCACCCACTTGACATTACTACTTCTCGATCGATCGTTCCACTGGCAGATCGTGGTTTAACGTATCAACGGTTTTACAGCCTGTGTCATGGTAGGTATTTTACTGTATCAAGCTACTCATATCAACAATCACCATCACAAAGAACTTAACAGAGATTGTCAAGCCTGCTGCGCCGCTTCAATCGCCGGTGTCGCATTCGCGAGGTTTTCAGCATTTTTCTGCTGTTTTTGGCAAATTAGCTAGCTAAATGCTAAAATTTCAGTGCCCAAATTCCTGTATTTTGTTGGAGAACTGCCTTGAGTTTCGATCGGGAATCAAAACTAGCTGTAACTCTGGGAGATCCGGCGGGAATTGGCCCGGAAGTGATTCTCAAGGCTTTGGCAGATCCCGCTGCTGCTTTGATGGTGACGGTTTTCGGCTCTAGGATGATTTTGCAGCAAACTTACGATAAGCTGCGATCGAGCCATCCAGCAGCAGAAGCGGCAAATCCCGAAACATTAAACATTATTGATATTGAACCAGACAGCAAGTGGGGCGAAATTGTCCCTGGTGTCGGGAGTGCAGCTAGCGGCGCGGCTAGCTTTGCTTACATGGAAAGCGCGATCGCCCGTACCATCGCCGGCGAATTCTCCGCCATCGTGACAGGCCCGATTTCCAAAACTTGCTGGCAAGCGGCAGGTTACAATTATCCCGGACAAACAGAACTCCTCGCAGAAAGGGCGAAATCGCAGCGGTTCGGAATGCTGTTTGCCGCCACATCTCCACACAGCGGTTGGACGCTCGTAACTTTACTGGCTACCACACATATTTCCCTGCGTCAAGTACCCGATGCTTTGACTCCAGAATTGCTGAGCGAAAAACTAGAATTGCTGGTAGAGTGTTTGCACGAAGATTTTGGGCTAGAAAGACCGAAAATTGCAATTTCTGGCTTAAATCCTCACAGCGGGGAAAATGGCAAACTGGGAAATGAAGAGCAAGACTGGATGATACCTTGGTTGGAAACGCAGCGCGATCGCTTTCCTCAAATCCAGTTAGACGGGCCAGTCCCCCCAGATACCCTGTGGGTGAAACCGGCTAAAGTTTGGTACGGTTTAGCCACAGAAGCTCACGACGGTTACTTGGCAATGTACCACGACCAGGGGTTGATTCCAGTAAAATTGATGGCTTTCGACAAAGCAGTCAACACTACAATTGGCTTGCCTTTTGTCCGCACATCTCCCGATCACGGCACAGCTTTTGATATTGTAGGTCAAGGGATTGCCGATGCCTCCAGCATGAAAGCAGCATTGCAGTTGGCGGCCCAGTTGGCTAGTCGCAGAGCAGCAGTTAAAATATGGCCATAGCTTTATTACGCCTGACGCTACGAAAAATTGTGTCATTCTTATTGATTTTCGCGCTGCGCGAGGCGACAAGCAAGCTGGTCATTTCCTGCGATCGGTTAAAATCAAGTTTTGGTAGCGCAATATGTCAGCATCTAATGATAATTCACGCAAAATACATCAGTCAGAAAAAGAGGTTTCTGATGCTACTCGGGCAAGTTCTAACGCTGGAGAGCAACTTCAGGAATTGCTAACCATACTAACTGAGTTCCAGTTATTAAAAAAATCAAAAAAAGAACCAAGCGAGCTGAAATTACCCCTTTCAGAAAAGTCTGTTCAGCGGTTGGAGGATGAGGAAAATCGGCGCAACAAATTGTCTTTTCTGATCGAATCACCGGCTATTGTACCAGAAGTCTTAACTAACAATGAAGAGATCCCTTCTCAAAGACGAGAACAAAATAATGAGGAACCCGATTTATCAGTTACCGCGAAGGTAGCAAAAAATCATCGACCGTCTGAGGAAGAATTAGAACAAGCAGTGGAGGAGTTTAAGCGGTTGCAGCAACTGCTGTTTGAAAGGGATTTGCCGGAATTTTACAGTAATGTTTTGAGCGTGGAACAAAGGTTAGAAAATTTTGAGCAGCTCATGTCTGAGCCCCAAGAGTTGATGAATTTACTGAAACCTTTAATTCCTGAGTTAGTAAGAGAAGAATTAGAGAGGTTGAAGTCTGAATTTAAAAAGGCGATCGAACTCGCGAGCAATAATAAAATTAATGGACTCGAATTACCGGCGAAATTAGCGGATTTGGAAAATCAAATTGCTAAATTCAACCAGCAGCAACTGCCGAATGCAGAACAGTTAATGCAACGGCTGATACCGGTGGTGGGCGAGCTGCTCAACCGCAAGCTAGAGGAGTCTAAGTTAGAAGTAGCTTCGGCGATCGCACCAAAAGTCAATAAAGTAATTCACAATCAAAACGGACTTGAAGAACACGTAGTAAGAATTGAAGATAGACTTGCGAATATTCAGCAGCGTTACCAGCAGCAACCAGAAGATTTAATCAAGCAGCTAGTGCCGGTAGTTAGCGATTTGCTGAATCGCAAAATTAGTGAATTAAAGTTAGAGGTTGTAGCAAGTGTCGCCCCGTCAGTACAGGTAAGAATAGCTTGGGTAGAAATAGAAGAAAAAGTATTGAGCATCATCGAGCGCCGGCTGGCTACGCAGCAGTCGCCAATTCAGAAGCCAGAAGAGATAATGGCGATGCTAATGCCAGCAATCACTGATTTGCTGAACCGGAAAATCGATGAATCCAAATTAGAGGTAGCAGCGGCGATCGAACCTTTGATAGAATCAGCAATTCTTCAAAGAGAAGTTCAAGGAAAAGTGAGCGACGTAGAAAGTAGACTAAATAATCTTCAACGACAGCAAAAGTCTCAGCCGGAAGAAATAATGGCAAGGTTGATGCCGTTAATGATTGAGTCGCTGAACCGGAAAATCGACGAGACCAAGTTAGAGGTGAGAGAGGCGATCGCGCCGGCTGTCAATACGGCTATTCAAAACAGCGGTATTGGAGGACAAATATTTAAAAATGAAAGTAAGATTGTCGAAGTTCAGCAGCAAGTTTTAGCCGAGATAGAAGGGTTGATGGCAAGAATCATGCCCGCGATTGTAGAGATGCTGTCGCGAAAAATCGGGGAAGCAAAGCTAGAGATAGAATCTGCGATCGCCCCCGCTGTCGATGCGATCGTTCAGAATAAAAGGATTGATGAAAGACTCGGCACTATCGAACAAAAAATTGTGGCGATCGAACACCGGATTTATGAATCGACAGACTTGTTTACCGATTTATTGAAACCTTTGATTGACGAGCTGATGGTTAGCCATCACGCCCAACTGCAAAAGTCGGTCATAGAATCTATTTTACCATTGTTAGATGAAGTTGTAAGTTATAATTACAGGCTCAACGATAAAGTAGGGGAACTCGATCGCAAAATTACTGATGCTGAATGGGGAGGCGATCGGGAACAATTAGAGGCCAGAATTAGAATCATATTTCCCGAAATGATGCTTCAAACAATTAATGAGTCAAAAAAATCGTTTACCGAAACAATAGCTCCGATAATTGATGAAGTAATTAATACCAAAACCCGAGAAAACAGGCAATCAATGGGAGTAGCTATATCGCCGGCTCTTTCTGTGGGAATCAGCCACAGAATCAGTGAATCGCCCGATGAAATTGCAATGGCGATCGCACCGGAAATGGCCGCCGCTATCAAACAGCAAATTCATCTCAAGCGAGAAGCAATGTCGGATGCACTTTATCCGATTATCGGCAGCACGATTTTAAAATACATCGCCGAGATGATGCGGGACATTAATCAAAAACTCGAATCATCTTTAAGTCCAGAGGGAATTAGTCGCAAATTTAAAGCCAAATTGCAGGGAATTTCTGAAGCCGAACTGCTGATGCAAGAAACAACACCGCTGACTGTTAAAGCTGTGTTTTTAATTCAAACAGAATCGGGCTTAGTAATTTCAGCAGTGCAGCACTCTGAACGCGAACAGCTAGAATCAGACATGGTAGCGGGAATGCTGACGGCTATTCGGGCTTTTGTCAACGATTGTATAGTTCAGTCGGGAAATATTGCAGAGATTGATGCTATAGAATACGGCACATCTACGATCGTATTGGAAGTAGCTGGTTCGTGTTATTTAGCAGTAGTGATGCAAGGAGAAACCCGGCCGTGGTTTAAGTACAAAATGCGAGCGATATTCAAAAATATTGTTCAAGAATACGGAGAGCAAATCCAGTCATTTAACGGCGATCTGACCACTGTGCCTGCAGAAGTCAACTTGAATTTGCAAAAATTAATCGATACAGATATAAAAGTTAAATCTCCTAAACTGCCAATTTTACCCATTATCGGTTTGGCAGCGTTAGGTTTAATTGGCGTACCTTGGGGAATTCATCAATACCGCAGCTCAGTTGCAGCCAGCTTAGAAGCAGATACAAATTTAGCTTTACAATCTGCTCCCGAGTTATCGGTTTATCGCCTCGCGGCAGATGTTAAAGATAAAGTCTTGGAGATTTCGGGACGAGTGCCGAATCAAAAGCTGCGATTGAGAGCGGAAAAAATCGCTCAGCAAACGGCTCCAAAATTAAGAATTGACAATAAAATTATAGCTGTTGAAGTACCAGCCGATCCGGTTTTAGTCGAAGCAGATGTCAAGCGGACGGCAGCTCTTTTGAATAAAGTAGAAAGCATTGATATCTCGGCTCGGTATACAGAGGGAAAACTCGCCGTTGCAGGCAGCGTGGGCAAAGCGGCAGATGCTGAGAAAATAACTCAAGCTTTTGAGAAAATTCCGGGGGTGAAGTCTGTAACAAATACAGTAATAATAGGAAGTCAACCGCAGTCAAAAATAATGGCAGTTCGCGTGTATTTCGGTGCAGGTTCGGCAAGTTTGCAGGCGAAAGATGTAGCACAAAAGCTTAGCAAAGTCAAGGAATATATGGAGAAAAATCGCACGAAGAATTTGAGGATAATTGGCTACAGCGATTTTAAAAGCACTCCGGTAGAAAATCAAAAGTTGGCACTGGAAAGGGCGACAAATGTGAAAGGTATTTTGGTTAAACAAGGGATAAATGGCAACAGAATACAAGTTGCTTCTACTAAGGGTCGTCCTGAAGGTGTGGAGGCCAATCAATCGCTGTGGCTGAGCAGATTGGTAATATTTGAGGTGGTAAATTAAACTTGGGAAGGGGGAATTGGGCATCGGGCATCGGGCATTGTTAATTGGGAATTGTTAATTGCTAGCTAATGACTAATGACTAATGACTACTGACTACTGACTACTGACTACTGCCTTTTAAATTAATCGAACTCGCCCGGAGGTAAAGGCCTGTATTCGATCGCCCGCCAAGCATACTAACAAGCGGCCGCTTCCGTCAATGCCGGCGGCTTCTCCGCAGATGGTTTCGGAGGAAAGTTCGATCGCCACCGGGCAGCCAATCAACGCATCGCGGCGGCGCAATTCCGGCAAAAGTAGCGCTAAACCGGACTTGGAGGCTGGCTTGTCTGCGGTAGAAAACATATCGGCTAGTTCGAGTAAATAGTGCCGCAGTCGATCGAGCAAACACAGTTCATCTGGTACTGTACTAGCAATAGAATGCAAGCTTACGGCATTGCCGATCGCCTTTTCATCCAATCCCGCAGCCGCGAAATCTACGCAGCGGTTGAGTCCAATTCCCACAACGGCGCGAGTTTTACCCAAAGCATTGCCGTTGGTGGCTTCGCAGAGAATTCCGGCTAATTTGTGGCGATCGATCCAGACATCGTTTGGCCATTTCAGGCGCAGCATATCGCGACAGTCGGGAACCAAATCTTCGATCGCGTAAATCACCGCTAAACCGGCTGCTAAACTGAGTCCTGGCAACAGATTGGGGTTGAGGTTGTCGAGTACAAAACTAACAGTTAAGACACCGCTTGGGGCGTGCCAGGTGCGCCCGTGTTGGCCGCGCCCGCTGGTTTGTCGCCTAGTAAATACTGCATCTCCGTGGTGGAGTTGCGCCGCGCAGGCGATCGCCCAACTGTTGGTACTCGGACAGGTATCCAAGGAGTGTAGCCAGTGAGGGAGGTTTGGGCGATCGGGTTCTGGGGTTGCGGGCACGGGAGTTAAGGGCAATTCAGACAAGGTGTGATTTGTAGTATTTGATATTTAAAAGCTGATTATCGCATTTTCCAGAAGTGCGACCTCGCGCGACGGCGAAAATTCAGAGAAATTGGAGTGTAGTACAGTTTCAGCATCAGATTAACCTTACGCCACACACCTATTTAGCAGCAAAATTCTTGATAGATAAGGGTTTATGGGTACGCCAAGGGTTGGTGGGAGCGATCGGCACCCCTTTAAAAAACCCAATTTTAAAAAAAGTTGTATTACCCCCTTGACAGTCTTGTATTATGCAATGTAGTATAAATGTATGGCGAAGGGAAAGAGCTTCAAAGCCTTACCCCACGAGCAATATGAACCTTGAAAACAGAATAGGAAGTTAATCGTGTCACATAATTGTGGACATCGGCGGTGTAGACTCCGGCAACAATAGCCCGATCGGGTTGTAGTACGCGGAATCAACCGCCACCCCGTCCCAACTTGAATAATTCAAGGACAGAATATTGTTCATTTTCGCGGGGGTATAGCTCAACCGGTCAGAGCAGTCGCCTGTCGAGCGAAAGGTTGCGAGTTCAAGTCTCGTTACTCCCGTCAGTCGATTTTAGATTTTAGATTTTAGATTTTAGATTTACTCCACAGGAGAAGAATCTCGGAATTGGAACTTTGGTCTAAAATCCACACCTCCTGTCGGAAAGCAAGTATCCGTTTTTCGGCGGGGGTCAAAGTCCCGTAGGCAAAAGTGAAGCCGTCTCCCCCTCAAGGAGAAGATTGCGAGTGCAAACCTCGTCGGGACTCCCAGGTTAGGTGGCCGAGTGGTTGAAGGCGTCGGTCTGCAAAACCGATTTTCGCGGGTTCAAATCCCGCCCTAACCTCTGTTCTCAATCAGAAATTAAAAATTAGAAATTAAAAGATTAAACTAACAGTCTTTTAATTGATTTTTTTAACTGTGAAAAGGAACGAAGCGAAAGTGACATTGCAGCGTAGCTTAATAGTAAAGCGCCAAGTTCATACCTTGGTCAATGCGGGTGCAAATCCCGCCGCTGCCACCAAAAGCAGGGATGGTGTAACTGGCAACACTCTGGTCTCCAAAACCAGCATTCTGAGTTCAAATCTCAGTTCCTGTGCCAATTTATAGTGCTGTAGGCAAATGGTTTAAGCCGCTTGGTTTTCACCCAAGTGATTGCGGGTTCAACTCCCGTCAGCACTTCCAAACTGGGTCGGCCCTCCTATTGGCGTGGGTAGCTGTCTGTAAAACAGTAGCTTAAAGCGTTGCTGGTTCAATTCCAGCCCGACCCATTTGCAACTGCATTTAATACGCAGTTGCAATTTTGAGAACGTGGTGTAGCCGGATAACATCTCAGTTAATAAAACTGAAGATTGAGGGTTCAAATCCCTCCGTTCTCGCTCGCTGAGGAGAGGTGGCCGAGAGGCTTAAGGCACCTGTTTGCTAAACAGAATCGGATCAAACCGACGCAGGTTCAAATCCTGTCCTCTCCGTTGAAATTTCCCCCGATAGCTCAGTTGGTAGAGTGCTTGTGTGAAGAACAAGAGGTCGTCAGTTCGATACTGACTTGGGGGATTGCGTTGCCTTATAGCTCAATGGTAGAGCAAGCGGTTGTTAACGGGAGCGTGTCACTTTTGCGATGAGTATAAATACTCAGAAATACTAGGGCAGAGGTTTTGAGCTATTGTTGGGCAA
>NZ_JAUBPE010000091.1:0-26122 GCF_036700565.1 Microcoleus pseudofavosus SVA1_A4 | reverse complement strand
TCTGGTGGCTGCGGGCTTTTTCATTCGTTTATTTTACCAGATGCCGCCACTGAAGTTTTTTTGACCTGAATCCTTACCTTGGTTTATCTCAGCAGCGACTAAAATTCCCGGCTTTAAATCGTGGCAATTTTCTTTTTGGGTGCGGTGCAGTTGGTGAGTATTGGGATTTTGGGCCAGTATGTGGGGCGGATTTATGAGGGGGTGGGCCGCCCGCTTTATACGCTGGCAGAAGTTGCTGGTTTCAATCCATCTCGTCAAAAAGATGGTAAATAAGCAGGACTTGTTTACCATCTTGACGACTTAATCCTGCGGTTGGGTGCGTCTGCTGAATCACCTGAGTCCTTGACAAGCTCCAAAATAGGGACTGTGGATTCATGATTTTCTATTTGATTTAAGCCGATATAAACTCCTGATGCCATTGTTGAGCGACTCGATCCCAGCCAAATGAATCTTTAAGAGCTAATGCTTCATTTCTTAAAGATTCTTGTTTCTCAGGATTTTTTAGCAAATCTATTACTGCTGCAATAAAAGCATTATTAGTTTCCTCATTGCCCGCAGGCCCCTTAATTCTGATACCTGATTTCACAGTTTCATCTAAACCCGCATAAGTTGTCACCACAGGAACACAACCAGCGGCTTGTGCTTTCCAAGCACTAATACAGAAAATTTCCGTAGCAGTATGACAGGGGTAAACCCAGATTCCCGATTTGAATAATTCTTCAACTAACTCCTGGTGTCCAATTCTGCCATGTTCATAGACATTTTTCTGAGCGAAAAGCTGTAAAAGTTGTTGCTTTTTATCTGGTAATTGTGGAAACCTATCAAGATAAGGTGAATTAATTAAAGCATCAATTCCTTGCCACCCATAAAAAATATGTAATTCAACATCGGGCACTTCTTTGAGAACCCGATCCCATTGAGTCAGTAAATTTTCAATACCTCTTGTATAATCACTAATCGAAATTAGTCTCTTGGGATTTCTAGCAATTCCTGTTGAATTGAAATCTTCGAGATTAATCCCATTGGTGGTTAAAAAAATCTTGTCTTCAGGAATCCAGTCTGGCAGCAGAGATTTATGAAAATTTGACAACATAAAAAGTTTGTCAAAACTTGCCAGAAATTTTAAACGCTGAGACTCTTATAGTGGAGGAAATAATTGCGGGTTGTCGTGCATCCACACAGCAATTTTTCTGGCTTTAACTTTCATTAGCATTGGTTGTTTCCAAGCGCGATGAAAGATTAAGAAATTAAAGTTATCTTGGGGATTGAATTTATCAACAGACTGATAAACTACTCCATTATATTCCCCTTCCAGATCACCGCATCGATTAAAAACAGTAACCTGGTAGCCTAACTTGACTAATTCTTGACTTAAGTATATTATCGCTTCTTCGCTGCCACCAATACCTTTATTCACAGATAGAGGAGACCAATCTTCTACATGAAATGGAAAATTGGAATAAATAACAATTGAGCTATTGTCCCAGTTCATATTATTTGAATTATCCCAAGAATTTGACAACAAGATTGTATATCTAAATTCGACATTTTGTCAAATAAATTCCATAGATCGGTTCTTCTGTACTTAGTATGCTAATTTGTTGCAAACAACGCCAATTAAAATTTCACTTTCTGATAAAACACTCGTTTCACATTCTCCGCCGCCGTAACGTACAACAGCACGATCGCCCCCAGCACCAGCACAAAACTCAACGGCAACGATTGAAATCCGAGCAGCGTTCCTAAAGGTGTCCAGGGAATGACGATTGTCACTCCTACGGTCGCCAGCGTCGCCATCAACAAGTATTTTCCAGGTTTACTGTCGAAAATTGATTTGCGGGTACGAACGACCAGCACAACCATCGAAGCCGAGATGACAGACTCCAAAAACCAGCCTGTTCTAAACTGTTGTGGTTGAGCGTGCAGCAGGAATAGCAGCGCCCCAAACGTCAGGTAATCAAATATGGAACTCAGCAAACCAAACACAATCATGAAGTTGCGGATAAACTTGATATCCATCCGACGCGGTTTGTTGACTAACTCCTTGTCTACGCGATCGGTCGCGATCGTCAATTCTGGGAAATCAGTCAACAAATTCGTCAGCAAAATCTGACTGGGTAACAGTGGCAAAAAGGGTAGAAACAGAGAAATTCCCGCCATACTAAACATATTGCCAAAATTGGCGCTAGTTGCCATAAATACATACTTTAAAGTGTTGGCAAAGGTAATCCGTCCTTCCTTTACGCCTTCGATCAGGACATTCAAATCCTTTTCCATCAACACAATGTCAGCAGCTTCCTTCGCCACATCCACAGCACTTTCTACCGAAATACCAACATCAGCAGCATGAAGCGCAGAAGCATCATTAATGCCATCTCCCAGATATCCAACTACATTCCCCGCTTTTTTGAGAGCAATGATAATCCGCTCTTTTTGGTTTGGTTCTACCTCGGCAAAAACATTTGTTTCTTGTACTCGGTGCATCAAGGCTTCATCACTGAGTTTTTCTAGTTCAGATCCAGTCAAAGCCTTTGGTTCAGGCAGTCCTACCTGCTGAATAATACTCATAGCAACCGCCTTGCTATCTCCAGTAATCATCTTCGGGGTGACTCCTAGCTGTTGCAACTCTTTGAGGGTGTCAGCGATGCCAGGTTTTGGCGGATCGAAGAGCGCCAGGTAGCCCATAAATGTCATGTTTGTTTCATCATCTTTGGTGAAGGAATCTCGATCGCAATCCCGATAAGCCACACCCAAGGCTCTAAATCCTTTACTGCCCAAATCTTCCGCTTGTTGGTGGAGTTTTTGTCGCTGATCTGCAATGTCGATCGTTGTCCCCTCAGCAGTTTCAACGGTTGAGCAAACATCCAGAATATTTTTCAGTGCGCCTTTAGTAACAATCAGATGCGTGCTGTCTTTTTTGAACAAGATGCTGAGACGTTTGCGGTTAAAGTCATAGGGCACTTCATCTAGCTTTTGATAACCAGAAATGTCGAATGTTTTGTATTCGCGAATTGCTTTGTCGATCGGATTCACATAACCAGACTCAGATGCGGCATTCAAATAAGCGTAAAGTAAAACCCGATCGCTCTCTTTCCCCTCGACATCAACCGCAGAGTGAATTTTAACCTCTCCTTCCGTCAGCGTACCCGTCTTATCGGTGCAAAACACATTCATACTGCCAAAATTCTCGATCGCCGGTAAGCGCTTCACGATCACCCGCTTTTTCGCCATTGTCTGAGCACCGCGAGCCAGGTTAACACTGACGATCGCAGGTAGCAGTTGAGGGGTCAAACCAACCGCCAGCGCCAGAGAAAACATAAAGGATTCGAGCACAGGGCGATGCAGGTAGACGTTGGCGGCAAAAATTAGAGCGACTAAAACGAGCGTTACTTCCATCAAAAAGTAGCCGAATTTGCTCAGCCCATGTTCAAATTCTGTTTCGGGAGGCCTCAGTTTCAGGCGTTCCGATACTTTACCGAATTCAGTTTCTTTTCCAGTATGAACAACTACTGCTTTCCCCGTTCCACTAATCACATTGGTTCCCATATAGAGGGAATTGGTGCGTTGATTTAGTCCAGTTTCAGCCGGCAATACGCCACTTAGCTTGTCAACCGGATAGGTTTCTCCTGTAAGTGCTGCTTCATTCACCGATAAATCTTTCGACTCTAAAACTAGACAGTCACCGGGAATATTTTTACCTGCACAAAGCACCACAATATCGCCGGGAACTACTTCCTCATTAGGGATTTCTTGAGATTGATTATCCCTCAACACAGTTGCTTTAACTTGCACTAAGGCTAATAGTTTTTCGACAGCGTTCGATGCTCCTCGCTCTTGCCAAAATCCTAATAGCCCACTGATTAGGACGATCGTCAAAATGATGATGGCATCTAGCGCATCTTTCAGAAAAATCGAGAGCACCGCCGCCAAAATCAGAATCACGATAATCGGACTCTTGAACTGATTGAGCAACAGCACCAATGCGCTCGATTTGTGTGTTTGTTTGAGGCTGTTTGCACCGTACTCGCTCAGGCGTTGTTTCGCATCAGCACGGCTTAATCCTGCGGCTGTAGAGCGCGTCTGCTGAAGCACCAGATCCGCGGACAAGCTCCAAAACGTGGACTGTGAATTCATTATTTTATCCCTTATTTTTAGTTTGAATTCCCCGAACTAAAGAAGAACCTTTGGTAAATGGATCATAAAACTTGTCCCCTTGCCCTCTGCACTTTCAACCGCAAGTGTGCCTTTATGGGCTTCAGTAATATTTTTTGCTAAAAATAATCCTAATCCCCAGCCGGTTTGCTCCTCGGCCGCAATGGTTCGACGAAATTGTTGAAATAGGATGGATTGAGCATCTAGGGCGATCGGATCGCCTTCATTATGGATAGTAAGGCTGATCTGCGTTTCTGTTTGCTGGAGTGTGAGTGTAATCGGCGTACTAGGCGCACCATATTTCACAGCGTTAATTGCTAAGTTTTCAATCACCCGCCGCATTTCTTTACGGCTGCAATAAGTCCTGATATCAGCATCAGAAACCACAACGAACCGCTCTCCATACGCGAAGCTCAAATCCTCCGCTACTTCCTGAACTAGCACCTCTAAATTGCATTCTTCAAATTCAATCTTTAAGCTCTGCCCTGCCCGCAGCCGACTCGCATCAAGCAGATTTTGAATCATCGAATCTAGCCGATTGACCGCACCGATCATCCTCGTCGCCACATCTATATGGGTGTCTCCTCGTTCAAGCCGCCGCAGAGTTAGTTGAGTTCCCATTTTTACAACATTAAGCGGCCCTCTGAGATCGTGAGTTAGCGTCACCATAAATAATTCTTGAATATCTCGCAGCGTTTCGGAGAATTGAGTGGCCGCGTCATTAACGGCTTGCTCAATGGAGCCGATAATAATGTCTCGATCCTGCACTGCTAAAGGTGCTTCTTCTTCTAAAACTTGAAATATTACTTGACGGAGGAGGTGATACTCGAAAATTAGGTGAGTCATGGAGTAGTCAGCATACCCCGCCCGTTCATGCCCGTGCAGCTTGCCAATCCGGGTGCTTTCTACCTCGTCGGCTGTGATTCGGGCAGAGGTCCTGACAATTCTGTTTGAGAGTTCATCTACCAGTTGGTTTAAGTACAGAGGTAGGGAATCTTGCAAGACAAGAGAATCTTGATGCGTTGATGCACTGACTTGATCGCGCGCCCGCTTCTCCCAGATCCGCATAATTTTTTCCGCATTTTGTTTAAGACGGTCAGACGCTTGGTTGGACATCGATTCTGATTTTATGCATGAGTCGCTGTAGAGAGATAATTATACAGCACTTTTGAGGTAAGCGAGGTAGAAAGAAGCCGGGTTTCAGCAAGAAACTCGGCTTCTGGGGGGTACTTTATAAAGGTGAAATCTGCGGTAATTACTGAATTAAAACCGCAATGATATTAATACTCATCGCGACAATTGCGGTATTCAAGAAAAAGGAGAGAATGCTATGGAGTCCAGCTCATCGCCTCAGCGCGAAGTAATCTGTACATCTGAAACTTGACTGGTCGTGCCCATAACAAAAGAAGAGTTTGCGTAAATTTTTCAGGTAAGGTCCTGGTCGATCGGATTTATTGATGTTTACCTACTTATTGAAGTTTCCACGCAATTAGACCAACAAGCGCAATCAGACCTAATGCTCTCCGAAAGTAATTAACGCCTTGAAATAATTCTTCCCAAGCCCAAGTAAACAAAGAACCAAAGGCTACTATATCCAACGCTAAATTAATTTCCCCTGTTGGAACAATCAGCTTTAACAAACTAGCTACAATCCCGACAATCAGTGGTAGATTTGGGGTCTGAGCTATAACAATTTTGCCTTCGCTGTCCCGGAATGTGCGATCGAACAATGTACTTTCTGTATTTTCCATGAGTTTCTCCTGTAGATGTAATAAAAGGTATGAATTGAGTTCAAGGGCTTACACAACTATTTCTTGATAACGAATCCGAGCCATAATTAGACCCTTCCAAATAAAAAAGATTGATTAGCCACCACATGAGCTTAGAATGGATATAGCAGTTTTTCTCACATCGCTTGGCTCATTCTTATTAATTTTTAGATATTTTTTATAGTAGGATTAAAATTTCTAAATTCCCTCTATCGATTGGAACAGTTTTGATTAAAGTTAAATCTATAATTGGATAGAGATAAGTGAATCATGAACAGCAATATGAGTATTGAAAAATCAAGCACATAATCGCTTTCCATTTCGAGTAATTTCTCTAGCTTGAGTTTTTCAATACTTGTTAAATCTGACGTTTTACATCGATATTTAAAATTAGAAGGATGTCTAAGCTGTCGCACATTTAAATTGCATAGTAGAGGCGGGCGGGACGCCCACCCCACAAGAGTTTGATTGTTTTTTCACTGACAATTTAAACGCAGAACAGCTTAACTATGAAGAATTATACAGAAAGTTTCTATATAACATCCCAAATAAGGATTTTTTTAAGAATTGTTCCGAATAATTTTTCCCACAGCAATATTAGACGTAAATCTTCTGTACAATACCCCTAATCGGGATGTTATACAGATTAGCTCACTGGCTATGACCTCAAGTCCCCCGAAGAAACTCCTCGACTTAGCCCGATTTGACTTGTAGGGTGCGTCAGACGAAGTTGTACAACAATATCGAGGGTTTTCAGTTCCGGGGCACCCTACTAAGCTGTTCTGCATCTAAATTAGCTATTGCGAAATCGTGAAACCTTTGCATTGCAAGCCGGAGAGGTCGCTGGGATAGCATCGTTTAAATGCAGAAAAGCTTATTTATATGTACCACTTGCGTCAGTCCTATTATTAAATAATCGATCGCACCACTCCACCTTCGACTCGCAAGGCGGCACCATTAATTGCAGAAGCTACAGGACTAGCAACAAATGCAACTAACGCCGCAACTTCTGACGTTGAAGCAAATCGCTGAATCAAGGAAGATGGACGAGTCTTGGTAAAAAATTCTTTCTCAACTTGTTCGGGTGAAATATTTTGCTCTTTGGCAAGTCCCTCGATGAAAGTTTCCACTCCTTCGGAACGGGTTGGCCCTGGCAATACTGTATTTACTGTGACACGACTGCCTGCCGTTGTTTCAGCTAAACCACGACTCACGGCTATTTGTGCAGTCTTGGTAACGCCATAGTGAATCATTTCGGCGGGAATATTCAAGCCCGATTCACTAGAGATGAAAATAATTCTTCCCCAATCTTTTTTGAACATCAAAGGTAAGTAATGACGGGAGAGCCTGACACCGCTCATAACGTTTACTTCGATAAAGTTTATCCACTCTTCATCGGAGATATCTTCAAATGCTTTAGCGCCATAAATTCCCAAGTTGTTGACCAAAATGTTAACTTCTGGCACTTGTTGAAACAACAATTCAGCTCCAGCTTGCGTTCCCAAATCGGCAGCAATTCCCTGAAGTTTGGCATTGGGGACGCTTTGCTGAATGCTTTTGATGGCATGGTTTACCCGCTCTTCCGTTCTGCCATTGACAATGACAGTTGCTCCTTCCTGGGCAAGTGTCGTGGCGATCGCGAGTCCAATTCCGGCAGTTGAACCGCTGACCAATGCAATCCGATCTGATAGTTGGAGATCCATACTTTCTTAAACCAAATAATGTATAAGCGATCTAGGGTTTCAACTTGCTCAAATTAATGAAGCAAGTACCCACTCAATTAGCGGCTACCTAGTCCAATTTTACCACCATTTTACCGACATTTTTGCCTTCAAAAAGACCGATGAACGCATCCACCGCTCGATCGATTCCTGTCACCACTGTTTCCTGGTTCTTCAGTTTGCCAGCTTGGAAATAGCCGCCCACTTCCCGTTCAAATTCACTCTGGCGATCGAGCCAATCTCTAACGATTAGCCCTTTCATCGTCAACCGTTTGCCAATCATATTAAATAGATTGGAAGGGCCCGGCTGCGGTTTTTCATCGTTATAACCGGAGATGCTGCCACAAGCGATAATCCGGCCATGCACGCGCAATGCCGAAAGCGCCGCTTCCAGGGTTTCGCCTCCGACGTTATCGAAATAGACATCAATTCCGTCCGGTGCTGCTTGGTTTAGTTGTTCGAGAATAGGGCCGGCCTTGTAATCGAAGGCGACATCAAATCCGCATTCTTCGCGCAGAAATTTGATTTTTTCCATTGAACCGGCTGAGCCGATGACATGGCATCCGCGCAATGAAGCCAGTTGTCCGGCGACATTTCCCACCGCACCTGCGGCTCCCGAAACAAAAATAACATCGCCGGCTTTGACCTCTACCAAATTCAATCCAACCCAAGCAGTCATACCCGTCATACCGAGGGCACCGAGGTAAACCGAGGGGGGTTGAATATCGCGGCTGACCTGATGCAAATCTTTTGGTGCAGCTATGAAGTATTCACGCCAGCCATACTGGGAAGTGACAACATCACCCGACTTGAATTCCTGGGCGCGGGACTCGATGACCTCGCCGACTGCGCCGCCTTCTAGAGCTTTACCTAACTCAAAGGGCGGAACATAGGATTTCCCCTCGTTCATGCGACCGCGCATATACGGATCTACCGAAAGGTAGAGATTGCGAACGAGCAATTGTCCGTCTTGCAGCGGCTTGATTTCGGTTTGGGCGATCGCAAAGTTATCTGCGGTGGGCATCCCCTTGGGTCGGGAGACTAGCTGAATTTCGCGGCTCATGATATCTGTCATAATTTGCTCCTGATTGGTGAGAGTTTCAGAACTAGATCGACTTAAGTTTGATCTGTTGTTTTTAACCTTTACTAAAGGCATGGATGCCAAAAATTGCATTTATTCGAGTTCAATTTCTCTGGTTTTCTTAATAAAAAAGGAAACGAAAAAGATTGAGATTGCTGCGGTAGGGCGTGTTTTATTGACCCGGAGATCCCCCATAACCCCCCTTAAGAAGGGGGGAACCGGAAGCGCTCAAAGTCCCCCTTCTTAAGGGGGATTTTGAGGGATCGAGACTGGGCTAAAAGCGAGATCGATCGGGAATTTCAGGCGATTGTGGACACCAATGACCCCCGTGCCGACCCTCCCAATCCATTTGGCGAGTTGGTCAATTCCTAACGATTGACGCTGCTCATATCGGGGTAGCGATCGCCCGCCGCAATTCCTAATGGCAGCGCTTTCCCGAGCTGGTCTAGTTCTGCTTGAGTCAGCGTTACAGCAGCCGCGGCAATGTTTTCTTCTAAATAGGTGCGGCGTTTGGTGCCTGGAATTGGCACAATGTCTTCGCCCTGGGCTAAGACCCACGCCAGCGCCAACTGTCCGGCTTTGATGCCCTTAGCCGCGGCCATCTGCTCAATCTGCTCGACTAGCTCCAGATTTTGCTGGAGATTATCGTCTTGAAAGCGAGGATATCGTTGTGCGCGATAGTCTCCCTCAGATAACGTGTCGAGGCTCTTGATTTTGCCTGTGAGAAACCCGCGCCCCAGAGGGCTATAAGGCACAAACCCAATCCCTAGCTCTCGGCAGGTGGGCAAAATCTCGGATTCTGGCTCCCGGCTCCACAGCGAATATTCAGTCTGGAGTGCCGAAATAGGATGTACTGCTTGGGCGCGGCGGATCGTGGCGCTCGCGGCTTCGGAAAGACCGAGGTAGCGAACTTTTCCGGCTTGGACGAGCTGCGCCATTGCACCTACGGTTTCTTCGATCGGAGTGTTTGGATCGACTCGGTGCTGATAGTAAAGGTCGATCGTATCTACGCCCAGACGCTTGAGACTGGCATCACAGCAAGAGCGGACATATTCGGGTTTGCCATTGACGCCCTTAAAGCTGCCGTCGCTACCGCGCACGTTGCCAAACTTCGTGGCGATGATGACTCGATCGCGACAGTCTTTAATCGCTTTGCCGACCAATTCCTCATTGTGACCGACACCATACATATCAGCGGTATCGAGGAAAGTCACGCCTAGCTCTAAGGCGCGATGAATGGTGGCGATCGATTCTGACTCATCGGCTATCCCGTAGAATTCGGACATCCCCATGCAGCCGAGTCCTAACTCTGAGACTACTAATCCTTGATTCCCCAGTTTTCGCTCTTTCATAATGTTCTGTGACTCTAAAGTTCTTGCCTTGTCGGACGGACGATCATTTCATTGACATCAACATCACCGGGCTGCTCGATCGCATAGGCGATCGCGCGGGCAATGGCATCTGCATCAATGGCTATTTCATAAAGTGCATTCATGTTCGCTGCTGTATCTTCATCGCTAATCGTGGTGGTCAACTCAGTAGCAACGGCTCCTGGTGAGATATTAGTCGATCGGATTTCGCCGTTTGACTCTAGCCGCAGCCCTTCCGAGATCGCTCGCACTGCGAACTTAGTAGCACAATAAACCGCCGATCCGGGAAACACTTTATGTCCGGCGACAGATGATAGGTTAATCACGTGACCGGACTTTTGCTGGCGCATAGTCGGCAACACGGCAGCAATCCCATAGAGAACGCCCTTGATGTTGACATCAATCATTTGATCCCACTCTTCCACCTTGATTTGGTCGAGGGGAGAGAGCGGCATCAAGCCGGCATTATTGATTAGCACGTCGATTCGGCCGTAGGTACTCAAAGTTTCCTTCGCCAAGGCTTCCACCTGCGCGCGATCGGTGACATCCGTCACTTGGTAGGTTGCAGTTCCTCCCGATCGGGCGATCGCAGCAACCAGTTCTTTGAGCCGATCTTCGCGGCGAGCAGCTAACATCAGTTTGGCTCCACTAGCAGCAAGTCGCTTCGCAGTCGCCTCACCCAATCCACTGCTGGCTCCGGTGATAATTACCACTTTGTTTTGAATCTCAGACATCTGGAATCCTGCCGGTTATTGAGTATGGAGCGTGAAACATTGGGTGCTGTTTAAGTTGAACTCAGGATTATTCCACCAGCTCAACTAGCTTGTAGCTGGATCAATGTTTGTGTCCCAGCAGCGTCACTAATCCGAACCGCCACAATCACACCGTTTGAGTTCTGTCCCGTTAAAACTTCTGTTGGTGAATCGATCGTGTGAGCGTAAGTCACCGCATCTTTACCCACTTCAATCACCAAATCATCTCCTTTTCCAGGGCGATCGTAAACCATCGCATGAAGAGGTGCGTTCTTAATTAGTTCTGCATCACCGGCTTCTGAATCGATGATTTCGATTGAAATATGCCGTCCCCGATTGCCATCGGTAAACTGATCGAAAAATTCACCCCATCGCTCGCGGGGCACAGATTTGTTGATTTCAATCTTGTTGGTAATTTCCATTTTATTCACCATGATGATTGTGTGTGAAAAGCTAGTAAAAAGAAGCCGAGCCATGAAATAGTTACTAAGTACAAAAGTGGAATTAAACGGAAGATGACTGTAGGGTTGGCGATGCCCACCCTGTCAAGTTAACTCGCAACTTTGTACGCGCCTCCTCGTTCTGATGCTCGTTGATAAGCTGGGCGGGTGTGGATGCGATCGAGGAAGTTTATCAGCTTTGGTCGGCTGGCATTTAAACCTCCTCGCGCAACTGCTACCTCGATCGGAAAGCTGAGCTGAATATCGGCTGCGGTGAATTCATTTCCCACAAACCACAAGCTTTTTCCAAGCTCTGCTTCCAGGTAATCAAGATGCTGCTTGATTTGAGGTTCGATGAAGGAAGTTTTGGTACCGCTGACGATCGTTCGCGCGATCGGTTTTACAAAAAACGGCATGGGCTGCTCCTCTATGCGATCGAAGATCAACTTCAATAGCAGCGGCGGCATAGCTGAACCTTCAGCATAATGGAGCCAGTAAGTATATCGCAACCGATCCGGTGTATCGGGTGGAGGGGCAAACCTTCCTGTACCATATTTCTCAACCAGATACTCAATGATGGCTCCAGACTCCGCCAAAGTTAGCGCCCCGTCCGTTATAACTGGCGATTTACCGAGTGGATGTACCTGACGCAGGGATGCTGGCGCTAATAGCGTTTCGGGGTCACGCTCGTAATACTTGATGTCATACTCCAGTTCCAGTTCCTCTAGCAACCACAATATGCGCTGGGAACGAGAATTATTCAAGTGGTGGACGGTAATCATGAGTTTCAATTATTGTTTGTCCGCAGGATGGACAAACTTTTTGATTTTTGATTTTTTTTCTATTCTTTGACGTTCGAGTTCACCTCGTCGAGCTTCGATTTAATCTCAGCTTTGGTTCTTTTGCCGTCAACTGAACTTTAACAAAAATTGCCCAATACAATCTCTACCTTTTGAATGAATATCTACCAAAATTGCCCAATATAATCTCTACCTTTTGAAGGTTTCAAGGGGATTTTATGCCCAACAACAGTAGCGGAATAATGCCACTTATTCCGCTCACAAGCATCTATCCTAAATTAGGTAAAATCTGCTGGCGCATTTGAAAAGACAGTCAGGACACGGCATTGCCGTGTCTCTGCAATTAATCGGCGTAGGGAAACGGCATTGCCGTGTCCTCCTCGCGATGGCTTACTTCTGCGTAGTTCCCGCAGCAGTTGTTGCATCTAGTCTGGTACAAATCGCTTTCAAGGTTGCTTCTTCGGCTTCTTCCATCGTCGCCATTGCGAATAAGATCGCTGTATTGGCATAGTCCTCAGCTTTATCCGCTCGATGTTCGAGTTTCTTGACTTCGCGACTGGCTTTCCATTCCTCGACGTTCGACTTCACCTCAGATTCTTTTTCCTCAAATTGAGTTTGGATCTTTGCCCGATACTCATCAAATTGTTGTTTCTTAGCTTCTAAATTTGTCTTCATTTCGTCGAGTTTCGATAGCAGCTCAGCTTCAGTATTTTTCGTTGCAGAATGAACGCTTTCCTTCAGCAATTTTACTCGGTCTTCAATCGCTTCTAAATTGTCATGGAGTTGTTTGGTGAAGTTGTCAAGTGTCGTATTCATGATGATTCCTCGAGTAGGTTGAGTTTATGGAATTGTCGATAGTATTATTAAATTGCCAGCCAGCCACAAAAGTCTTTGTTGTTAGTGACCTCATCTACTGTTGTACTGGTGAAAAACTAAAATAACTCTTTGATAATTTGATAATGCTGAGTTATTATTTTCAATAATAGGCTGAAAATGTGAAGAAAATATGAGGTTCTCGCAAGATCGATCGGACGCAGAAAAGAAAAGCTAATCCTAGAAATTGAAAAGGAAAGTCATGTCGGCTCACCTCCCCTTCATGCGCTTATGCTCGTACATCAACTTGTCTGCTTCTGCCAGTAAGTGTCCTAGTGAAGCATCATCTGTTAAAGCACAAAACAGCACACCCACACTCATTGCTAACTGATAGGGACGATCGCTCTCTTGATTAAAGCGATCGATACTCGTTTGCAGGCGAATACGAAAGTCGTTGGTATTGTCTGAGCAAGCAGGAATAAAAATTGCAAATTCATCACCGCCGAGGCGGGCAATAATATCCGCATCCCGGAAGGTTTGCTTCAGGATCTCGGCTGCGTCAGCGATGACTCCATCTCCCTTTTCGTGTCCTAAAGTATCGTTAACCTGTTTCAAGCCATCTAAGTCAGCAAAGAGAAGATAACAAGGGGATTGAGTGCGTCGGGCAATTTTTAGTTGCTGTTGGGCCAATAAAAAGAAGCCCCGTCGGTTATGCAGCCCCGTTAACTCATCAGTCAGTGATAGGTGTCGTACCTCTGCTTCAGCTTTTAGCCGTTCTACAATTTCTTGCTGCAGGCGTTGATTTTGCTGAATCAGTTGTTGCTGTTGCTGTTGGATCAGTAGTTGATTTTTGACTCGCATCAGCACTTCCCATTCCTGGAAGGGTTTAGTGATGTAGTCCTGTCCGCCCATCTCAAATGCCCGAACCTTATTATCAGTGCGATCGAGGGCACTGATAAAAATAATCGGAATGTTCGCAGTTACTTCAGATGCTCTTAACTGCTGGCAGACTTCATACCCATCCATTTCTGGCATTGTGATATCAAGCAAAATTAGATTTGGTGGCTGACGATGAGCTCCCTGAAGTGCCATTCTGCCGTTGAGCGCTTTACGAACGAGATAGCCTTGAGATTCCAGTATTTGGACTAATAGCCGCAAGTTATCGGGAGTATCGTCCACGAGCAGGATATCGATCGTATTAGCAGGTTGAAGTAGAGTCATATCAAATCCGGTGGCATAGGAATTAATATTACCCACAGCTAGGACACGGCAGTGCTTTCCCTAAAGTTAATCGGGCGATGGTGACATCTCGAAAGGGGGGCGATTGATTGTTTTGGGTAGGGAAACGGCATTGCAGTGTCCTCTGTTGCCTATGTTTTTCTCCCTAAAGCTGAGTTAGGGTCGCGATCGCTTCCAGTTGGAAATTATCGACCAAAAAAGTCATCCCTTCGATGAGCGTCTGCTCCTGTTGGGGAATTTGAGCCATCAGTTGTCGGATCTTCGCGTCATCCAAATCAAGAGCTGCCTCATGAACTTGAGCGATCCATTCTAGTGGCATGATGTGCAGATATTGTGTCATCAGGGGTTTTCGTTCGGAAGTGGCTGGCTCTGATGAAGCTCGATCTGCGTAGCAGTATTGCACACCCAAATGACGAGCGATGACCTCGAACAGTGCAGCTTCGGTAAATGGTTTAGCCATGTAATCATCGCAGCCAGCCTGCAAACTAGCCGTGCGATCCTCTTCAAAAGCATGGGCAGTGAGGGCGATGATTTTGGTAGGAAGTGGGGACGCTGGAGAAGATAAAAAACGATCGCCTCTATCTCCCCCATCCACCTGCTTCTGCTCTTCTAAGCGAATCTGCCTGGTTGCTTCGTAACCATCCATGACAGGCATCTGAATGTCCATGAAGATCAGGTGCGGTTGCCATTGTGCCCATTGGGCGATCGCTTCCACTCCGTTCTCTACGATATGAACCTCAAACCCGATCGGCTCCAATAAAATCCTCAGCAGTTGCTGATTTTCGAGTAAATCTTCAACCACCAGAATGCGGTAAATCGGCTGTCCTGGCTCCAAACCTACTACCAGATGAGTCGTTTCCGGTTCTACCAGAGCGATCGCTTCTGGCTGCTGCACAAGCACCTTGCAGGTAAAGGTCGATCCCTGGTTTACCGAGCTTTGAACGGTAATATCACCCCCCATTAACCGGGCAAACTGTCGGCTGATGGACAATCCCAACCCGGTGCCTTGGGCATGACGACCTTGCTCGGTTTGCATAAATGCTTCAAAAACCGCTTCCCAATCATGGCGATCGATCCCGCATCCGGTGTCTTTCACTTCAAGTGAGAGGGTGAGAGCATGACTGGGGGGTGAGGTGTTGGGATCGCAAGTACCGCCTTGTTTCGCGGTTCTGGTTGCCTCCGCTCTAACCCGCACAGTGACACTACCCTGGGTCGTAAATTTGATCGCATTACCGATCAGGTTGAGCAGAATTTGCCGCAATTTTACTTCATCACTCCAAACATAACGAGGAACGCTCCGATCTTTCTCAAAGGAGAGCGTGAGCCCGTTCTGCGAGGCTTTGAGGGCAAACATTTCTTGCAGCGATCGCAGCAAGCGGTGGAGGTTAAAGGAGCTTTCTTTGAGTACCTGTTGCCCTGCCTCAATTCTGGACATCTCTAACACATCATCGATCAGTGCCAGCAGATGTTCTCCACTGCGGCTAATGATGCCTAAATGCTCTCGAAATTCAGTAGGAGTATTGGGGCTGCGGTTTATCACCTGGGTAAACCCCAAGATGGCGTTGAGTGGCGTTCTCAATTCGTGGCTCATCTTAGCAAGGAACTGGCTTTTGGCACGGTTGGCGATCGCGGCTCGTTCGGCGGCTTGTTCTAACGCTGCCTGGGAAAACTCCAACACTGCCAGCATCAATGTATTCCGCATCATCTGTGCCGCTTGTATCTCTGGCGCTTTCCAGGGGAGCGATGTTTCTCGCACTGTTTCTTTCCAGAGTTCAAAAGATTTACGCGGGGTCAGGCGTTGCTCTCCATCTGGGTCAACCCATACAGCCGTGCGCGGATCGCCGGCCCAGTTTACGGTCTGGATTTGTTCGGGTCTAAACAACAGGAGGTGGTAAGACTTTTGGTGCAACACAATGGCGATCGTTAAAATGCCACTTGCAGTGTTCTTGAACTCTCTTGCGGGTGGGTAGGATCGAGCGAGGCAGTCTGTATGATAGATGTCCGGTTGATTTAGCTGTGGCAGCCAGGTTAAAAGAGCCTGGACATCTTTTAGTGAAGGCGTTTGCCCGATTAATGCAATTGGCCGATCCAGAACAATTGCCACTCCCTCTGCATGAACGATATCTAGCAATTGAATCGCATTTCGGGTCAAAACCTGGTGAAGAAAATTAGGATCGCGCAGGAATGCCTGGTGAAGGTTGTCCTGAATCGCTTTGACTTGGGCGCGATAACGGCTCAATTCTCGTTCTTGCTGATGTACCAGTTCGATCGAGGCAAACTGTCCTAAGAATTCGCAGGTTTTGCGCGTTTCATAACTTACCAGTTTAGGGCTGTAATGGTGACAGGCAATTAGCCCCCACAGGCGTTTATCGTCAATCAATGAGATGGTGAGTGACCCGGCAACCCCCATATTTTGTAAGTATTCGACGTGATAGGGAGAAACTCCTCGCAATACAGAGTCACTCAGATCGAGTGGTGGCTCGTTTGAGGCATTGTCGATCGAAATGAGAGGGGCAGGAGTGTAATTAATATTGGGAATTTGGCGCACCCAGTTGCGAAGAAACAACTTGCGGGCAGGGACAGGAATGTCGGTCGCTGGATAATGCAGTCCCAAATAGCTTTCCAGATGGCTCTCTTTCTCTTCTGCGATCACCACTCCATGATCGTCGGCTTCAAAACGGTAAACCATGACGCGATCGAATCCTGCGATCGCCTTCACTTCTCTGGCCAGTGTTTGAGCTAGATCGGAAAGGTCGATCGCACTGCGAAGCGTCAGGATTGCAGCTTGCAGGCGAAAGTAAAACTGGATTGAGTGAGTTTTGTCGGTGGGAGGCTGAGGTTCCAGTTCCAGGATCAGCGCCTCCGTTGTTCGATGGAGCGTACTTCTAAAGGTTTGTCCCCTCACCCTCGCCCTCTTCCCCCGGGAGAGACGTTGCGGGTGAGGGTCTTTTACCCGTGCTTTTAACTCAAACGGGTTGCAACCTTCCAGGTTGTCTTGCAGCAGAAAGTCAGCAATTAGTTTTACCTGAGTGCGAGAAAATAATCGATGTAAGGATTGCCCCAACAAAGCTGCTGCGGGAATGCCAAAAAATTGCTCCACATTCTCACTCACCTGCAAAATTTTGAGGTGTGGCTCTTGCAGCGTCAACAGCACTCCATGCGGTTGAATATAGCCTGGAGCATAGACAGATTCTTCAGTGCACTCCTCTAAGTTTGTTAGATATGAAGGGGTGAATTCGGCTTGTTCCATACTTTTACCAACTATCAATGGTGGGCAGAGGATTAGCAGCGACCATTGCCCGAACCCCCTGGCAGTTCATTAAACCCGTAATGCTTGATTCTGAGCGTGTTCCTATCGGTTTTTACCGACTGCTGACTCCATCTGTCGTGCGTCCGCTCATTTCACTTTCGTGAATGCGGTAAATTGCAATTACCTCTGCACGTCCCTCAGCATCAATCCAGGTTCGATTGATCGCAGGTGACAGCATGGGATTGCGCTCTTTGACGAGGTGCATTACCCGATCGATATCTTCCTGTTCAGTGAGGCGCGAAGCTCGACCATTGACGATCGCGCTGCGCCAATGAAGCGGCTCGCGTATTTCTTCAACCTGCAAACAAATTTCTGGATTTGCATCAAGATCGTGAGTCTTCATGCCGATCGTTGTAAACAGGTAAATCTCCTCTTCTTCGAGATAATAATTCATTGGTATCACGTAGGGCTTGCCTTCGTGTATGCAGCCAAGATGACCGTATCCTACTTTATGTAGGAGTTCGTGTATTTCTTTTTGCCCCATTTCATCAATATCTAACATTACTATTTTCCTAAAAATTTAGTTAGTTGGTTGTATTTAATAGAAATAGTCCACGCTTTACATCTGTCATTAGATATACTATATTCTCTCACAAATCCTCTGCCCGCTTAATTGATGCTTTTTTACCCACAGCTACGCTCGCTACAACTAAACAGGCGGTGATTAGGGCGATCGGCTCCAGAGTTTCACCAAGCAAAATAGCCGAAGCCAAGAGCGTCAAAAATGGTTGCAACAACTGAATTTGACCTACCCGTGCAACTCCGCCAAGCGCCATCCCGTGATACCAGGCAAAAAATGCGATAAATTGACTAAAGATACTCACATAAGCAAAACCCAACCAGGCGATCGGCGAAGCTATCAACCCTTGTTTTAAAACTACAAAAATTGTCGGTAAAACCTCAAAAGGAGCGACCATCACCAATGCCCAACTAATAACTTGCCACCCACCTAAAACCTTAGCTAATCGCCCACCTTCAGCATAGCCAAAAGCAGCAGCAATTACCGAACCCAGTAGCGCTAAATCTGCGCTCTGAAGCTGTCCAGCACCGCTAATAATTCCAAAAACAACAACAGTTGCGCTACCGACAATGCTAGCAATCCAAAAAGTGAAGTCAGGGCGATCGCCAGCTCGCCAAACTCCCGCTATTGCTGTTGCTAAAGGCAACAATCCTAACACCACAGCACCGTGGGCGGCAGGTACTTGCTGCATAGCCCAAGCCGACAGTACCGGAAATCCCAAAACCACTCCCAATCCGACAACTGATAAACTCCGAAATTGCTGTTTTGAGGGAATGGGTTGATGCGTGAACCACAGAGTAAATCCTGCGAGTATAGCTGCTACTAATCCGCGTCCCAAACCTACAAAAAGCGGGTCTAAATCGATTACAGCGGCTCGGGTTGCCGGTAATGTCAAGCTGAATCCAACTACGCCGAAAAAACCGTAAATTAAGCCGATAGTTTCCGAATTTAAGTGAGAATCTTTCCAGTCTAATTTCATTGAGTCTCCAATATGGACGAATTTAGGGCGATCTGGGCTGCACCTCAACCATATTACTTCTGAATGTAGCAAAGCTGACTTTACTAGCCAATGCTACAATAATCTGTGAACTTCTTTACTTCATTCATAAAACCGCTCTGCTATAGTAAGGTGCGTCGCCCGAAAAATCGGCAATTTCCATTGAAAATCTGGTAGCGACGCACCCTACAAAGACTAATCTATAAACTTCTCTCTTTCTCTACTCTGCGTTCTCTGCGTTCTCTGCGGTAAAAAAAAATATGTTTAAACTTTACGAATATTCTCCCTCTGGTAATTGCTACAAAATCCGCTTGCTCTTAACTCAGCTCAATCTTCCCTTCGAGCGGCGGAAAATTAATATTCTCAAAGGAGAAAGCCGAACTCCTGAATTTTTAGTCAAAAATCCTAACGGGCGGATTCCGGTTTTAGAAATAGAACCGGATAAATTTATATTTGAATCAAATGCAATTATGTTTTATTTGAGCGAAGAAACTGAGTTTTTCCCCACTGATAAATTTGAACGCGCTTTAGTCATGCAGTGGTTGTTTTTTGAACAGTACAGCCACGAACCTTTTATTGCGACTTCTCGCTTTTGGTACATGACAGGAAAAGCTGAGGAATACAAGGAAGCACTCCAACAAAAACAAGCACCGGGTTATTCTGCTTTGGCGGTGATGGAACGGCATTTAGAAAAAAATGACTTTTTTGTGGGCGATCGCTATACGATTGCTGACATCGGTTTATTTGCTTACACTCACGTTGCGGGCGAGGGCGGATTTGATTTAACCAGATTTCCGGCAATTCAAACTTGGATAAATCGAGTAAAAAATCAACCTCGATATATCAACATAACACAACTAAATTAAATTTAAGCGTATTGCTCGGTGGAAAGAAAACTCGATCGACGTTGAGTTACTTTGGCAGCTCTTCCTCTGTTTCGGCGGCAATGGTTCGTTTCGTGGCAAAGCCCTTGAGAATGATCTCTCGAATCAGCGATACTTCGGCATCCAGGCTTGTGGCGTGATCTTCGTATTTTGCTGCCGCACTTTGTAAATTGTAATTTTTCATCCGCTCAGACATTTGACGCGAGAACGTGACCTTTTCCTCCATTGCCCGAACAGCCGACCACAAAGCATTTTCAATATTCTGAGTTTGCTCTGATAGAAATACATCAGCCGTAAAGGAGTGCCCGATGTGACAGCGAAACCGCAGCGGCTCTGATTTGCCAATTTGCCAGATGCTGCCGTTGCATTCAGGGCAGGTGTAAGTTGTCCGAGTCCCGATCGCTTCTACATTCTTTAAAAACTCCTGGGTATTCATTTGCTGTTCAGCAATCTTAGATTCAATTTCGATCTCTTCGGTCACGGGGTATGCCTCCTCGTCGGCAGCAGGTTGCTTTGATAACTGCACTAGCAAGTCTGGGATTTCTGCGAGCGGCAGACAGTGATCGACCTTCACATATCGCAAGGCACTCGTTGCCATGCTGGGGTATTCTGCTTCTTTTGGGTCTTGGACGATCGCCACTCCGCCCCGTTTCTTGACCGCCTGCAATCCCACGGTGCCATCATCCAGATAGCCAGTCAGTACCACGCCCACCACCCTTGAACCATAAGCACGAGCGGCTGAACGAAATAACGCATCGATCGCGGGTCGAAATCTATTTTCTTGAGGCCCACGCACCACGCGCATTGAGCCTTGATTGACCAACAGGTGATAATCGGGCGGCGCGACGTAGATTCGCCCTTTTTGAATTGGCTCGGAGTCGGACGGGTGAGATGCCGGGAGAGAGCCTACATCTGCCAGAATTTGGTGAAGAATGCTGGGCTTATCGGCTGCGAGGTGCTGAACAATAAACAGGGCAGCATCTATGTCAGCAGGCAGACGGCCCACGATCGCGCCTAATGCTTTGAGTCCGCCTGCCGAAGTTCCAATAACGATAATGTCGTGTCCGCGCATAAATTCCTTTTTTTTTAACTGAATGAAAGCAGCGCAACGTTATTTATGTCTTTTGAATGTTTAGCACAAATTGGCTGATTTTTAGCAGAAGTGACCAAATGGTCGTCCAAGCTAAAACCTGCATTCGACAATGCTTTTACTTCTCAATATTTTTGCTCGCACGCATAATATCAAATCCGGTAGCATCGGAATTATGTAGTGCGAGCGAGACGCTCGCGATCTAGGCCGTTCGCTATGGACGACGTGAGCGCGCTATATCATCCAAATATATTATTCCGATGCAACCGTCCACGATCTAACTCTGTAATGTAAGTTAGAGTACGAACTACTATAGATAGAGTCTGGCAATTTTACTGTTATGCACCGCAGCCCACCTTACCCTATCTATAGCAGAAAAAACGATTTATTGCGTAAGTCTTATTTACTAATTACTAAGGGCTACATTTTTCCGACTCTCGCTCGATCGCCTCGCAGCATCTGCAACTTTCAAAGCGTACAAACTACTGGTATTATTCACGTACAAAGGCGTATTGTTTAACAAACATTCTAACACCATGTCCGTATCTTTGGCAAACAAACCGCGCCGCGTTCCCACTTCGAGCGCTCGCCTATTTTCTCCTTGAATTAACTGACCGGATTCGGGAGTGAAAATCAGCGTTCCTTCTTCTCCGTAGATGGTAAAAACGTTTTCCGACTGCGAAAAAGTTTCGCCTTTTCCATAAACAGCTTCAGCAACAACCCCATTAGCAAAGCGCAACTGTGCATTGCACAAACAAGCTTTATAAAAATCTGGTCCAGTGTCCCAAAATTGAGTTTGACAGTTAACGCTTGTCACTTCCCCAAACAAATCGGTAAATCTGTGGAGTCGAGAAATTGCACCGATCAAGGGAAACCCAAATAGCGAATGTTGATAAGTCCAGCGCTCAGGTACGGAACGCTGAGCTGTAATAGTAACGTAGCGGGTATAAAAAACTTTGCCAATTAAGGGTAAAGATGCTTTGATTGCTTGGTGTAAACCCCCTAAGAGTTCGATGTGTTCGATGTGGAGGAGTTTTTGCTTTTGGGCGGCAAGTTCGATCGCCCTTTCGCCCTCAGATACGTCTAAAGATAGAGGATATTCCACCACAACGTGCTTGTCATTTTCTAGCGCCGCCAAAACGATCGCCCCGTGATTCCGGTTCACCGTACAGACGATTACCAAATCTAAATCGTCTCTTTCTACCAGCTTGCGCCAAGAAACCGCAGCCTCGGCCCCGAATGTTTCACAAAATGCTGCCGTTTGATCCGGGGTGTGGCCCGCAACTGCTACCAAGTTCGATCGCCCATCAGCTTGAACAGTCTCCGCCCTCAACTTAGCCGCAAAACCAGTCCCCACAATCCCCACGCGAATTGGAGAATTAACCGAAAAACCAGAGCGAGTATCAATATTAGTCATAGAATTTTAGATTTGACATTTTAGATAGTTACAGACTTGCGGTGCGGGGGTTTAGGGTTCCATCGCCCAGATTTTAAGCTGTGGTTGTGGTGCGATTTATTCGATCGAGCCTTCAACACCCAAGTCTTGATGCGATCTAACTATACATTTCACCGCCGGCAGGGACTTGCCTTGCAGCAAGTTTTGCTGAAACTCGATCGACACACCGCATACCAACAACCCGGTTTTTGTGCTGTAGGGCTCAAAACAGGATTTTTAAGAGAAACCGGGTTTTTTAGCGCAAGTCTTGCGGCAACAGTATCACACGGCTGAACCCAACATAGGTATAAGTAATCAAGATGAAATTAGAAAAAGTTATAACTAATCCCATTCAAATTTTTGGTAAATGAGTGTTGCAACCTTGCTTCTTTCCCCTACTATCATAGAGGGAACGAACCTAAGACCTAACCTCAAAGCTAATAGAGCCTTGAAGGTTGCATTAGGAAAAATTATCAATCTTGTTGAATTTTTGAGAGGAATTAGTGCATGGCAACTTACAAAGTTACCCTCATCAGCGAAGCCGAAGGAATTAACCAGACCATTGACGTTGATGACGATACTTACATTCTTGATGCTGCTGAGGAAGCAGGACTAGACCTCCCCTACTCTTGCCGCGCTGGAGCTTGCTCCACCTGCGCCGGCAAAATCACAACAGGCGAAGTTGACCAATCCGACCAATCTTTCTTGGACGACGACCAAATCGAGGCCGGATTTGTTCTGACCTGCGTCGCCTATCCTAAGTCTGATTGTACGATCGAAACTCACCAAGAAGAATCGCTCTATTAAGAAAGGATTCTGGGCGCGATGCGCTAAATAACCCGGTTTCTGGTTTTCATAATTAAGCTGTAACAGCGCGATTACGTTAAGAAACCGGGTTTTTGCGTCCAAGAGCGAGAAAGCCGCCATCCGTCTGCTACTGAAATCGTATCCGGTAGCATCGGAATTATGAGCGCGCTCACGTCGTCGATAGCGAACGGCTACAGATCGCTCTTGGAGACGCTCGCACTGCTATCATCCAAATATATTATTCCGATGCAACCGTCCATGATATGAGATCGTGTCCGGTCGATCGACCGGATACGATCTCAAAAGCGATTTCAATTCCCGACTCCGACTCTCATCGACTATTCGCGCCAAAATGTAATTGCATCGCTCAGAGGCACAACTTGAGCGCCGGGAAAATAAAAGCCCAGGATTCGAGATCCGTTCCAGCCCAAATTAGCCAAATTGTAAGAACCAGTCTGACTCATTCCCACTCCGTGCCCGAAACCGCCTCCGACAAAAGCATAACCGTTGAGAGTTTTGTCTGGATTGTAAATTGGTTCTAGGTAAAAAAGCGTGCTGATCGGCGGGTAAAAAGCATTGCGAATCTCGTCTTTGTCGATATCAATCGGGCCCAAGTCAGTTTGAACCTTCATTTGCAAAACTCGACCTGCGGGCGACCTTTCCACCACTTCCACCTGAGTGACAGTTTTAAAATTAGCCAGCGGGTGCTGTTTCTTCTGAAGATACTGTCTGAGAAATCCACCAATCGCTGTCAAAGAAGCTGGTTCGCGCCACCGAAACGTTTCTTCTTTTTCCTCATTAAACCCTTGTTTCAGAGTCATAAAGCGGCGAAAATTGGTTTCGTCGGACAAACTCTGCTTGGACAAATCCCAGACATTGTTAGGGGAATCGACGATCGATCGCAAATATGGACGTTCCGCGCCCTGCCACACATCGTTAAAAGAGGCTGTCACGCCGCCGCTAGACGCGGAATAGAGCGCGTCTACTAGCTGATTTTCGTAAGTTAGAACCAAACCGCTCGTTTGGGCGATCGCCTTATCACTTTGCGGGTAAACCTCGGTCAAACCTTGATAAACTTGGCAGTTAACATCAGCGCACAACTCATAATTATCCACAGCAAACCGGCGCAAATTTCTCAGGGCGTAGGTTCTCGCCAAAATAGTTTGAGCGACAATCGCAGCGTAAGGCGAAAAAGCCCCTATTTCGTGAGGAACAACACCCCGCAAATAAGTTTCCGTCAGCACTTCATTCACCAAAGTATAAGTGCCGTAAGCATTTTTTTGCAGGCGCAAACTGCCACCGTAACGGCGAGTTTGTTGAATTGCTTTTTCGGGTTCAGTAGCTGTCGCCTCTTGGGTAGTTTGTTCCAATACCTCAATAACATTTTTCCCCGCCGTCACATCCAACTCATTGCGGTTGAAACGAAAGCCGTTTAAAACCCAAAATGCCTGGGGTATTTGTTTAAAAACTTTGGAATCCAAAAAAGCTGTTTTGTTGCCTTGAGCTTGCAAACTTTGCAACAGCCAGCGCCGCACCAAAGGAGAGTTGTAAGTATCTCTTTTTGCCCAAACTTGCCAGCGCAAAGGTTGAGCAATTTCTACTTCTATTCCCTGGGCGCGCCACTGATTGGCGCTGTCTTCCGCACTCTCAAAACTGCGGTGAGAACTGAGTACCACTCGTTCTTCTACTGCCGGCGTTTCCAGAGGTTTCGGGGCTATTTCTAACTTGACGCTAGCAGCAGTTTTGGTTTCTATGCCTTGAGGAGTTTTGTAACGCAAAGTTAAGCTGTCGCCCGATAATGCTTTCAGCGTCAGTTTGTCGGTTGCTTTGGTGCCAAACCGCTGCACCACGCCGATTTTGATGGGTCTATTTTGGGGAGTTTGGGCGTATCCCGCAGGGCTGAAAATGGGCAACAGGCACAATGCGGTGAAAACAGTGCTAGAAATGCAGCTAAACCATTTGTAATTGGGAGTTTGAGGTGCTTGAGCGAACACGGTTATCTGTCTCGCGATAGTTGAAATTTGGGGATTTTTGATTGTACGTTAGCACATTTGGCCGCTGCTATAGGGGAATTGCCGAAGATAGGCTGGTTTAATTGGCAGAATTCTGTTAAGTCAGGACTTACGCCAGACCAAAGAAACCGGGTTTTTTACCGAATCTGCTGGCTGCAACGAACTATTTTCGTAAAAAACCCGGTTTCTGGGTTCTATGCGGTAAATCTGTCATTGCGGGTGAAACGCAGGAATCGCAAAAGTTGCGATCGCTTTACATTCTGTTACACGCTAAGGTTTATAGCAACCACCAAAACGGTTAGGACATTCTTAATCGCTGAAATCCTTGCTAATTCTTCCTTATTCCTTCTTCCTTCTTCCTTCTTTCTTCTGCTATATTTGCACCTACCGACTGATTGGCTAATCATTTTTTCTGAGCACTAATCTCATCGCAAACGTGTTTTTCGCTTTCATCAGCATTATTCTGCAAATAGTCGTGCAGCCAATCGCAGCCTTGCACCAGCATCTCATCTAAACTTCTGATTTGCCACAACCGGGCTGTTTTGTCGTTTGATGCCGTAGCGATGTATTTGCCGTCTGGACTAAAACTGACACTATTTACCCCATCTTGATGTCCTTTAAATTCTTGTATCAACTTGCCTGTGACATCCCACAACCGGGCTGTTTTGTCCGATGATGCCGTAGCGATGTATTTGCCGTCAGGACTAAAACTGACACTCAATACCGCATATTGATGTCCTTTAAATTCTCGTATCAACTTGCCTGTTAAATCCCACAACCGGGCTGTTTTGTCCAATGATGCCGTAGCTATGTATTTGCCGTCAGGACTAAAACTGACACTCAATACCGCATATTGATGTCCTTTAAATTCTCGTATCAACTTGCCTGTTAAATCCCACAACCGGGCTGTTTTGTCCAATGATGCCGTAG
>NZ_JAUBPE010000090.1:0-26705 GCF_036700565.1 Microcoleus pseudofavosus SVA1_A4 | reverse complement strand
GCCCATTGTACACTTAGTTGAGACAACTTACGAGAAAGGAATAAAAGTCTTACCTCATGAGTTAAAACAGTATCTACCCTCATGGCAACGTTCTGAAACTTTACCAAAATGGGATATCACGGTTATCTCATTTTAACTGGTATTTTATTTTTCCGCAAGTCCCTAAAAGCTACTCGATCGTATCTACGAGTCTACTTACGAACAGATACATCAACTATATTTCCCAGACGACTCAGCCGCCGCCGCGAGTCTATCCATCACGGCTCTACCAACCACGGCTAACTCACTAATTGGTATACATTGAATTTTTTTCAGCAGATCGTTAGTATCTACCGGTTCACGCATGGGTTTGCCTTCCAGATGAGCGAGCAACTCTTCAAGTGTAAACCCCGCCCTCACAGCAATCTGAGCCAAATTTTCTGTATCTGGGATGCTCTGACCTTTTTCCCACAACTGAACGGCTGTCGCAGAGACACCCAGAAGCTTGCCGAATCCCCGCTGACTCATGGAACCGCGAGCTAGTTTGACAATCTCGATCAATTTTTTCTTAGCTTCTGCGTTCACAACTGCTGTCACTACTTAATCCCACATAATTCAGTTTACTTCCCAACTCCAGAATTTTCCACTTGCAATTCATAATTACACTTGACACTGGAAAGGCTTGCAAGTAAACTAATAATTACAACTTAAGTTTTGATAGACCCAAGGAGTCGCTAAACAAATGGTTCTGAGCTAGGAACCCAACATAAGGGGACAGCCCGATCGAACTTTGAAACCGAAGACAGACATCAGGGAAAGTAAAAATGACCAAGAGACGCAATCTAAAAACTCACAAGCCCAGCCGCACCCGTCAAAGCCTCACAGCCTCCGGTTGGCTAAAACCCCAGTGCTGGCAAATCTCCAAAAAAGAAGCAGCCGAAGCCTTGAGAATGCCCGTCAACCGCATAGTCAAAGTCTACCCCAAACAACATCAAGTAATAGTTGTTTACCTGAACAAGAAAGGACAAAAATGCAGTTCCTTTTTCAGCTACAGACTATTTGCAAGATGGCAACAAGAGGCGATCGCCACAATTGCCAGTTGTAGAAACAAGCAAACCCTAGCACCTCTAGAAATCATCGTACAATACGACCTGGAACATTTCAAGTATCCAGTGGTGATCGCCGATGCCATTTGGGAAGCCCTGCTCAAGCATATCTCCCGCGTAACAAGGGAACTGAGGCTGAGCAAACAATGCGCCTAGCCCCCCATCACTCCATCAATTAGTAGAAGCAGCCAACTCAGCCAAACGTTCCTGCTGATCCTGAGAAATGCAAGTTTGAATAATCCCCTCAATATCCCCTTCCAAAACACTATTGAGCGAGAAATTTTCCCCCAAACGGTGGTCGGTAGCCCGATTGTCCTTATAGTTGTAAGTGCGAATCTTCTCCGATCGCGAACCAGTACCAACCTGAGCCAAACGCCGGGACTTCACCTCATCCTGCTGTTCCCGCAACTTCATCTCATAGAGCTTAGCCCGCAAAATCTGCATCGCCCGCTCCTTATTCTGCAACTGACTGCGCTCCTCAGTACAGAAAATCCGAATCCCAGTCGGCTTGTGAAACAAATCCGCAGCAGTTTCCACCTTGTTAACATTTTGGCCGCCAGCACCGCCCGATCGAGCTGTACTCATCTCAATATCCTTCGGATCGATGTGAATCTCCACATCATCCACCTCCGGCATCACAGCCACCGTCGCCGTCGAAGTATGCACCCGGCCGCCAGCCTCAGTTACCGGCACTCGCTGCACCCGGTGTACTCCAGCCTCAAACTTCAGCTTGCTGTAAACGCTGTCGCCTGTAATTTCCAGAATCACCTCTTTAAATCCGCCCATTTCCGCCAGCGACTCGCTCACCAACTTCACCTGCCACCCTTGAGTTTGAGCGTAACGGGAATACAGTCGCAGCAAATCTCCCGCCCAAATACTAGCCTCATCTCCGCCAGTACCCGCCCGAATTTCCAGCATAATATTCTTATCATCATTCGGGTCGCGGGGGAGCAGCAAAACCTTCAAACGGGTTTCCAAATTTTCCAGCTTAGATTCAAGTTCCTCAACTTCCAGCGCGGCCATTTGCTGCATTTCTCGATCGCTCGCTGCTTCCTTGAGAACTTGTTTAACATCGATTAAATCGTCCTGAGTTGTTTTCCACAGATCAAAAGTATCGACCACTTCCTCCAAGGACGATCGAGCTTTCGCTACCCGTTGAAACTCTTGATTGTCCCTAGCCACATCCGGGTCAGCCATGCGACGAGTCAACTCATTAAAAGTTTGCTCTACCGACTTCAATTTATCCAGCAAATAAGATTCAGCCATTGTCAGTTGTCCTTTGTCAATCGATTTTAGATTTTAGATTTTAGATTTGAAGAACAGTTGGGATAGAATCTCGATAAAACTCAACTGCCTGCATAGCGAAGTCTTCAATCTCAACTCTCCAATCCGAGGGCGGATCGATTTTAGATTTTAGATTTTAGATTTTAGATTTTAGAACTCAAGAGCAGTTAGGATAGAATGTCGATCGAACTCTACTCGATCGAACTCTACTCCCTGCATAGCAAGTCTTCAATCTAAAATCTAAAATCCGAGGGCGGTAAGTTGTCGGTAGAAAGAACTACTCTCAACAAACTGCGGACAAATGACAATCCGGCTACTTCTTCTTTTTGCCTTTACCAGCAGCCTTAGAAGCATCTGCTTTCGGCTCTTCCATTTTCAGCGGCCCAGAGGAAGCATCTGCCTTCGGCATTTCTACCTCCGTCATGCCGTATTTCCGCATAAAGCGTTCCACACGACCTTCAGTATCAATAATCTTCTGAGTGCCAGTATAGAAAGGATGATTTCCCGACCAGACATCAACTTGAAGCTTTGGTCTAGTTGAACCCACAGTCATCACAAGTTCCCCGTTGCAATAAACCTGAGATTCGGGATACCACTCAGGGTGAATGCCATCTTTTGCCATTGTTTTTACTCTCTAATTTTTGACTTTACAACCATTTTAGCTGCCGCAGGACTTGTACACCAACAACAGCAGCAATTTTGCCTTATATCTGTTGGAACCAGGAATCAGGAATCGGAAATAAACTTCAAAAAAAGGCAGATAAAATCTGGATAGATAATTTTGGCCTTTTCCTGGTTCCTTCTTCCTTCTTCCTTCTTCCTTCTTCCCTCTATTACCGCTTCGAGTATTGAGGAGCCTTGCGAGCTTTCCGCAAACCGTACTTTTTCCGTTCTTTTGCCCGCGGGTCGCGAGTCAAATAGCCCTCAGTCTTCAGAGGCTTGCGGTTGTCCGGGTCTAATTGACAAAGTGCTCTAGCGACACCCAAGCGAATCGAGTCAGCCTGACCTGTCAAGCCACCGCCTTCGACTTTTACCAAAATGTCGTACTCATTTTCCAGACCCAAAGTTTCCAGAGGGGCCTTAGCGAGAGCCAAATAAGTAGGGTTGAATTGCAGGTACAAATCCCCCTCTTTACCATTGACAGTCAGTATGCCAGTGCCGGGAACCAAGCGCACCCGCGCTACGGAACACTTGCGGCGGCCGGTACCCCAGTACACAGCGCGACCGGATGTATCTGTTGCTTGCATTACTCATTTCCTCCCGGAATCGTGTGAACAATTAATTCTTCTGGTTGTTGAGCTTGGTGCGGGTGGTTGGGGCCAGCGTACACCTTCAGTTTAGTAAACAGTTGTCTGCCTAGAGAAGTGTGAGGCAGCATTCCCCGAATAGCTTCTTCGACAATTCTTTCGGGCAAACGTGCTTGCAATTTTGCAAAAGTTTCTGTTTTCATGCCGCCCGGTCTGCCAGAGTGGCGGCGGTAGATTTTCTGAGTGCGTTTTTTGCCAGTAACAGCGATTTTGTCGGCATTGATCACAATGACGAAATCGCCGGTATCCATAGAAGGAGTGTAAGTCGGTTTGTGTTTTCCCCGGAGGTACATGGCAACTTCTGTTGCCAGACGGCCCAGCCGCTGGTCGGCGGCATCGACCACGTACCACTTGTGCTCTAGGGAGTCTTGAGTAGGGACGTAAGTTTTGTTCATTGTTTGTTGTTAGTTGTCTGTTAACTGTTAACTGTTGTTAGTTGTCAGTTGTCTGTTGTCAGTTGTCAGTTTTTAATTGTTACTTGTCCTTAGTTTTTTATTAGTAGTTACCTAATGACTAATGACTAATGACTAATGACTAATTTTGGCTGAGTGTCGTACCAGACATCTGGGGGAAAGGGAAATTCACAATAGCCAACCCGCAGCAGGCACAAACCTTGAGCGGGAGCGGCATATTTTACCATTTCTCGGCGTTCGTTGACCCAAATATCTGTGAAATTGTCGATCGCCCTTTCCCCGCGACCCACCTGCACCAGCAACCCCACCAGCAGCCGCATCATCCCGTACAGAAACCCGCTCGCCTGAACCTCGATATATATAAGAGACCCAGAACGGTGACACTCTGCTGCTTGTACGTCCACCCAAGAATGAGGCCGGGCAGACCCCGCACGGTGGAAAGCAGCCAAGTGATGCCGCCCGATTAGCGGGGTCATTGCTGCCTGAATCTTTGATTCGTCCACAGGCGCGTGATAGCAGTGCCAAGCAAAAGGACGCACAAACAAATTAGGGGTCGGGTCTGTATAAAGGGTGTAGCGATAGCGCCGCCAACTGGCTGAGAACCGAGCGTGCCAGGTAGGTTCCACCTTTGCCGAAGCTCGAATTAAAATATCTTTTGCCAGTCGAGAGTTGAGAACGCTTGCCCAGCGGTGAGCCGGAATTGGGCCCGGGGCGTCAAAATGGGCTACTTGAGCAGCGGCGTGAACTCCCGCATCAGTTCTCCCGGCAGCGTGCAGCGTTACCGGGCGTTCCAGAACAGTCGATATTGCTGTTTCAATTTCTTCTTGTACTGTACGCTGGTTCGGCTGTCGCTGCCAACCGTGAAAGTTAGTGCCGAGGTATTGGATCACCAAAGCAACGCGCTGTATCGATTGGGGATTTTCGATTGGGGATTTTGGATTGTCACTCATAAATCAAAAATCTCCAACCCAAAATTGAATTAAACCAGTTCAACGATCGCCATTTCGGAATTGTCTCCTTGACGGGGAACAGTTCGCACTACGCGGGTGTAGCCCCCATTGCGCGAGCCGTACCGTTCCCCGGCCGCCTCAAACAAGGCGTGTACTAACTGTTTGTCGTAGATATAGCCCATCGCTTGGCGGCGAGCGGCCAAGGAGCCATCTTTGGCCAGGGTAATCATCCGATCCGCCTCTGAGCGCAGCGCTTTGGCGCGGGCGAGAGTGGTAGTGATTTTACCGTGGCGGATTAATTCGGTGGTCAGCGAGCGCAGTAGGGCGCGGCGCTGATCGGCCGGTTTGCTGAGTTGGGGAACGCGACAGCGGTGACGCATGGCAGTTGGTAATTGGTAATTGGTAATTGGGCGCCGGGATAGTCCGCGAGTTTTGAGCGGTGAATTCTTTAACTTAAAAACTCACCTATTTAAAATTCAGAACTTTTTTACCCGTTACCCGTTGATTAACTTTTAGCTGACTTTTCCTGTGGCAAGGTAATGCCCAAGCGCTTTTGTAAAGCTTCAATCACTTCTTCTGCGGACTTCTGCCCGAAGTTCTTGATCTCGAGCAAGTCTTCTTGGGTATAATCCAATAAGTCTGCGACTGAGTTGATCTGAGCCCGCTTGAGACAGTTGTAAGCCCGGACGGACAACTGCAATTCTTCGATCGGAATTTGGCTCGTAGGATCGGCTTCACCTGGATACTCTGGTTTGAGAGAATCTTGGGTGATGTCTTTGAGAGGTGCAAACAAATCTACCAGGATGTGGGCAGATTGACTCAGAGCTTCTTGAGGAGTCACGCTGCCATCAGTCCAGATTTCCATCACCAGCCGATCTTTCTCGACAGTGCCGCCTAGCCGAGCATCTTCAACGCTGTAGTTGACTCTGCGAATCGGCATAAAGATGGCGTCAATTTGGAGGAAATCCAAAGCCGACCCATCATCGCGACTGCGGTCTACTGCTCGGTATCCGATGCCTTTTTCAATTCTGAATTCCATTTCCAGAACTGAGCCGGGCGAGAGAGTTGCAATGTACTGGGAGCGATCGATCAATTCCACCTCAGAGGGCAAATCGAACCTATCGGCCGTAACTGTGACGGGCCCCTCAATCCGCAACCTGCCGATTTGCGGCTGCTGAGAATGAGTTTTGAGGACGACCTCTTTCATGTTCAGGAGAATTTCCAGAACGTCCTCACGTACCCCTTCGATCGTGGCAAACTCGTGATTGACGCCCGCGATTCGGACTGAAGTTACTGCCGTTCCTTCCAAATTTGACAGCAGAACTCGCCGAAGCGCATTCCCAACAGTTGTTCCCTGACCGCGATCGAGCGGTTCCAGGACAAATTTTCCGTACTGACTGCGGTCTTTGTCAGTGTTAGACTCTATACATTCAATTTGAAACTGCGCCACGGAGTGACCTCCCTTTTCCACTTTGGATTTTTGATTTTGGATTTTAGATTGCAGAGCATACCCCTGAACGGATTTCGGATTTTGGATGGACGGGGCAACAGTTAGAACCATTAGTTTTTGACTTTAAGCAGTTAGCCATTATCCAAAATCTAAAATCTAAAATCTCAAATCGTTTTAGACTCTACGCCGCTTGGGAGGGCGACAGCCGTTGTGAGGAATTGGGGTAACATCTCTAATCAGGGTGATTTCCAGTCCCGCCCCTTGCAGCGCCCGAATTGCAGTTTCTCGACCTGCTCCGGGCCCGCTCACCATTACTTCTATTTGGCGCATTCCTTGGTCGTTGGCTCTGCGGGCAGCACTTTCTGCTGCTGTTTGAGCTGCAAAGGGAGTCCCCTTTTTAGCTCCTTTAAAACCGCTGGAACCTGCGGATGCCCAGGATATTACTTCGCCGTTGAGGTCGGTAATAGTTACTATCGTGTTGTTAAAGGTAGACTGGATGTAGCCTACCCCATTGGGTACATTCCGTTTCTGCTTTTTTGCACCAGATTTCTTGCCTGTTTGTTGTCGCGCCATATTAGTCTCTTTAACGTTTCTCTCAACTAATGTACCGAAGCGCTAGGAGCCAGCAGCCCCCAGCGTAGTTTTCCCAAAAAGATGTTACTTCTTGGAAGGTGCCTTTTTCTTGCCCGCAACTGTTCGGCGGACGCCGCGACGGGTTCTGGCGTTGGTGCGGGTTCGCTGGCCCCGTACCGGCAGACCCAAACGGTGACGCCGACCGCGGTAAGTCCCGATATCCATCAGGCGCTTGATGTTCATTGACTCCCAGCGCCGGAGGTCTCCTTCGATTTGGTAGGTGCTTTCTACATGAGTCCGCAGAGTTGTCACGTCGGCCTCTGTTAAATCCTTGACGCGAGTGTCAGGATTTACGCCTGTTGCAGCGATGATTTCTTGGGCCCGCGACAGGCCTATTCCGAAAATGTATGTCAGACCTATTTCGACGCGCTTATCGCGTGGAAGGTCTACCCCGGCAATCCGTGCCACACTTTTTGTCTCCCTAGTTTTCCTGTTTGGCTACAATATTCAATTAGGCAGCACCTGCGTGCAGTGCCCAATCTTCCTGTTTTCTAACCTTGACGCTGTTTGTGTTTCGGGTTAGTACATATCACCATCACTCGACCGCGACGGCGGATGACGCGACATTTTTCGCAAATTTTTTTGACAGATGCTCGAACTTTCATCTTTCTTCCTGCCTGGAGAACCCCGCTCTAACGGATAGCAGGCACGCTGGGACTGCCCGTAGAGCGGTGGGAGGAGAGGCTGGGCAAGGTGTAGGCCTCTCCTCGATTAAATTGTATAAAGTGCGGGTTGTTTCATGAAGGAGCCCGCTTGCACCCACTCCCATTGCTGGGGTAAAGTTCGCATGCGCCAGAGTGTTGGCGATCGATACTTTTACGGTGTAGCAATGACTTAACCCGGTACACCGGTGGGTTGTTGACGCCCTTCTCGGCAACACTACAAACGTAGCATTATAGCATAAATTTGACGCTTTTTACCAAATTCTCTCTAATTAAACTTAGAATTAGTTTTTAGAAAGTTTTATCTAAGCCTATTTTTTCCGAAGGCGATAAGTAATCCTGCCTTTGGTTAAGTCGTAGGGAGTCAATTCGACTTTGACGCGATCGCCTGGCAGAATTTTGATGTAGTTGCGGCGGATCTTGCCGGAAATGTGAGCCAGCACGTTAAACCCATTATCTAGGTCAACGCGAAACATCGCATTGGGCAGGGATTCCGTCACTGTCCCTTCCATTTCAATTAAATCTTGCTTAGACAATTTGGTATTTACCTCAACTCTACATTTGATTAACTAGGAGTGTTCCAGCGTTGACCTCAAAACCTATTTACTGGTAGGGATCGAACGGGAACAGGGGCAAAAATTCGGGCACTGTCGATCGACTTTAATACTCAACCAACCGCTTGTTTTAGCTTTACTTGAGTAAAGTTGTGGCAATTAGTATCGAGTTCAATCCTGTCTCTAGCAACCCTCACAAAACCTGATAGCACAAAAAGCTCCTAGTTAACATATCTTAGCAAAAGCTTGTGAGTAACAAGCTCTATTGAGAGGGTTCAAGAGTCGCCAGAGAGAGCTTGTTGCAGTTGAGCGGTTACTAATTCCATCGATCGATCGCCATCAACCGCAACTAACTGTTGACGGCCGCTGTAAAAATCAATCAAAGGCTCAGTTTGCTCGCGATAAACTTGCAACCGACGGCGGATCGTCTCCTCATTGTCATCCTGCCGGCCCCGCGACAGCAGGCGAGACACCAAAATGTCGTCAGGCACGTCGAGATTAACAGCTTTGAGACCAAATTTTGGGTTCGGTGTACTCCCCCCCGCACCGCTAAGTTCGTGCAGCAGTTTGTCTAAAAAAGTTGCTTGGGCGACAGTGCGGGGAAAACCGTCGAGAATCCAGCCAGCTTTAGCGTCCGGTTCATTCAGGCGTTCCTGCACGATATCCATCAGCAATTGGTCGGGAACCAACTCACCCCTGTCCATGTAGGCTTGCGCCTTTAGACCCAAGGCGGTTTTCGCCACCACGCAGGCGCGCAGGATTTCGCCCGTAGAAATGTGGGGTATTTTCCAGAGAGCAGCTAAGAGCTGAGCCTGAGTTCCCTTTCCCGCCCCTGGAGGTCCCATGAAAATAAATTGCATTGCGATTACTTCACCATTCCTTCATATCGCTGGGAGATGACGTAAGTTTGAATTTGCTTAGCAGTTTCGATCGCCACACCTACTAGAATCAGTAAGGAAGTTGCGCCAAAACCTCTAAAAGTTTGCACACCGATCGCGCTTTCTACAGCAGTTGGTACAATGGCCACCAGACCGAGAAATATCGCTCCCAAGAAAGTCAAACGGTTCAAAACCTTCTCCACATAATCGCTGGTTTTCTGACCGGGACGAATCCCAGGAATGCTGGCACCCATTTTCTTCAAGTTCTGAGACATATCTACGGGGTTGACAATCAACGAAGCGTAGAAATAGCTGAAGAACAAAATCAAAGTCAGATAAAACAGCGCGTAAGCCCAAGGCGCCGGCCCGTTCGGACTCAAAACATTAGCAACTTGAACCAAAAACGGGTTATTAAGAGATTGAGCTAGGAAAGAAGGCACAATCAACACCGAAGATGCAAAAATAATCGGCATTACTCCGCCTTGATTCAAGCGCAGGGGCAGATAGCTGCGGCTTTCCCGATAAACTTTGCGACCGACTTGGCGGCGGGCCGAAATAATCGGAATGCGGCGAGTACCTTCCTGAACAAAAACAATCCCGACAATCGTCACCAAAAAGACCAGCAGCAGAACGACTACACGGCCGACAACTTGCGTGTCCCCACTTTGAGCCAATTCAAAAGTTTGTCCCAAAGAGCGCGGCAAAACCGACACAATGTTGATAAAAATCAACAGCGATGCTCCGTTCCCGATACCTCGCTCCGTCACTACTTCCGATATCCACATGACAAACATCGACCCTGCTGTCAGAGCCAAAGCAGTTTGTGCTATGAATAAAGGCGCCGGAGCTTGAGCAAAAGGGCTGACCCAAATCGCAATGCCAACGCTTTGCAGAATTGCCCAGCCCAAAGAAACGTAGCGAGTAATTTGAGAAATCTTGCGCCGCCCTGCTTCCCCTTCATTTTTCTGCAAGTCTTCTAAACTTGGCAGAGCCGCAGTTAGAAGTTGCACAATAATTGAAGCATTAATGTAGGGCAAAATCCCCAGCGCGAAAATCCCCAAAGCTGACAGGCCGCCTCCTGAAAACAAGTCCAAAAAGCCAATTAAAGGGCTATTTTGGACGTTTTGGGCAAAGGCGGCTCGATCGATGCCGGGGACTGGCAAGTGGACGCCCAGGCGGACTAAAATCAGTAAGCCAACGGTTACGAGGATGCGGCCTCGCAAACCAGCAGCTTGAGCCATCTGCATGAACGTCTCTTGTGCAGTTGGCGCTTTTTCTCTACTAACGTCCATAGTTACGATTTTGGATTTTAGATTTGGGATTTTCGACTAAATCATTTTCTGATAGCAAGGTTGAGGATTTGAGATTTGGACATACTCTCAAACCTCAAATCTTCACGCAACTAATTCGCAACTTCCGCCGGCGGCTTCAATTTTGGTGCGAGCACCTGCGGTAAAAGCTTTAGCGCGCACTTGCAAAGGCACATTCAGTTCGCCATCTCCTAAGATTTTCAGCGGCCCATCGTCAGTAGTGACAATTTTTGCTTGCATCAAAGAGGTGAGAGTAACTTCTGTGTTTGCTGGCAGTGATGCTAATTTACTTACATTAATGGTAGTGTACTCTTTGCGGTTCACGATCGGGAAGCTCTTCAGCTTGGGGAGGCGGCGGTAAAGAGGATTTTGACCGCCTTCAAAACCGGGTCTAGTGCCGCTACCTGCTCTAGATTTTTGACCGCGCATCCCTTTACCGGAGCTCGCGCCTTGACCGGCAGAAATACCTCTGCCCAAGCGGCGCGGGCGTTTTGTGGAACCCGCTTTTGGTCGGGCGTCTTGCAATCTCATAGTTTTGGTAGTTGGTAATTGGTAATTGGTAATTGGTAATTGGTAGTTTTGAGTTTTGAGTTTTGAGGAATGAAATTTTTTTATTCAAAACTCAATACTTAATACTCAAAACTGACAATTCGTCCCGTTCCCTAGTCCTTAACCGTAGAGGTTTTCTACTGGAATTCCGCGCTCTTGAGCAACTTCGGACAAGGTGCGGAGAGTGGAGAGGGCGTTGACTGCGGCTCGGGCGTTGTTTAAGGGATTTCCAGAACCTAGCTGTTTGGCTAAGATGTTGCGGACTCCTGCTAGTTCGAGAACAGTTCGCACTGCTCCCCCTGCAATTACCCCGGTTCCGGGTGCTGCCGGTCGCATCATTACTTTGGCTCCGCCGCCTGCACCATTGATGGGGTGAGGGATGGAGTTAGATTTGGTGAGGGGGACTTCAATTAGGTGCTTTTTGCCGTCAGCGACGCCTTTTTTAACGGCACCGATTACGTCGCTAGCTTTGCCGACTCCCACTCCAACTTGACCGCGTTCGTTGCCGATAATGACTATGGCGCGGAAGCTGAGTTTTTTACCGCCTTTGACTACTTTGGTAACGCGCCGAATCTGAACCACCCGTTCTTGCCATTCGGATTCTTTTTCGCGCCCTTTGTTGTTGCTGCTGCTTTTTTTCTTGTTGCGCTGTTCTTTTTGTTCTGCCATAGTTTTGTCCTGTGGGAATTAGTAATTGGTGAAAGGCGATCGGCAATTGGTAATTGTTTGAGTAAAAAGTAAAAATAGAAGAAATCTGGTTTTTGCCTTTTAACTTTCAACTTTTGACTTTTTACTTTTTAATTACTCATTACCCGCTACCCATTACCTCCTCTAGAAGTCTAACCCGGCTTCGCGAGCTGCTTCTGCGAGGGCTTTGACGCGACCGTGATAGAGGTTGCCTCCGCGATCGAATACGACTTTGACTATGCCAGCGCTGGAACAGCGTTTGGCAATCAACTGACCGACTTGCACGCTGGCGGAGCAGTTGCTTCCCGAAGTGAGAACGGACTTCAAATCCGGGTCTAGGGTTGACGCAGCAGCCAAAGTGTGCTGTGTCGTGTCGTCGATTACTTGGACGTAGATGTGCTGGGACGATCGAAATACGGCGAGTCTGGGACGTTCGGCGGTGCCGAAAACCTTGCGCCGCACCCGGCGGTGTCTGCGGTGGACTGATTCTTTGCGAGTAAGCTTCATTGTTACTTCTTACCTGTTTTGCCTGTTTTACCAGCTTTGCGCCGGACGACTTCGCCGCTGTAGCGAATGCCTTTGCCCTTATAGACTTCGGGCGGACGCACCGCGCGGATGCGGGCTGCTGTATTGCCTACGAGTTCTTTGTCAATGCCGGAGACAATGACGTTGGTGTTGCCTTCAACTGCCATTGTGATGCCTTCTGGAGGAGGCATTTCAACCGGCTTGCTGTAACCGACGTTTAAAATCAGGTTCCGTCCTTGAACCTGGGCCCGATAACCTGTGCCGATAATTTCCAGGCGCCGCTGAAAACCTTGGGATACACCTTCGACCATATTGGCGACTAGGGTGCGGCACAAGCCGTGCAGTTGTCTGGCGACGCGAGATTCGTCGCGGCGGGTGACGAGTAAAGTCTCGCCTTCGAGTCCCATGAGGATTTCGGCTGGGATAACTCGGGAAAGTTCACCTTTAGGGCCTTTGACGGCTACTTTTTGACCGTCTAGGGTGATGGTGACTTTCGTGGGAATGCTAATCGGACGCTTGCCAATTCGCGACATAATTTTTTGTCCTTTGTTTTTAGTTATTAGTCCTTGATGATTAGTCTTTAGTTATTAGTCCTTAGTTATTGATTTTTCAGTTTGTTGCCAATGACCAGCGACTAATGACTAATGACTAATGACTACCAAACATAACAAAGCACTTCACCGCCCAAACCTTGGCGTCGGGCTTCTCGATCGGTCATAATGCCGCTGGAGGTGGAAATAATGGCAATGCCAATTCCGCCTAATACTCTGGGCAATTCTTTACGGTTCGAGTAAACGCGCAGTCCTGGTTTGCTGACTCGCTTAAGTGCCGTGATGATGGGCTTGCGAGTTTTACCTTTGTACTTTAGAGAAAGCACTAAATGTCGCTTTATCCCTTCTGGTTCTGCTTCTTCAAATTCGCTGATAAAGCCTTCACTTTTGAGGACTTGGGCGATGCTGCGGGTCATTTTTGTAGCTGGAATTTGCGTTGTTTGGTGGCGCGCCATGCAAGAATTGCGAATGCGCGTCAACATATCTGCTATGGTATCGTTAGCTGCCATCTTTTGCTTCTTACTCTAGTGCTTAGTTGTCCCGGAACGGCATTCCCATTTCTTTAAGCAAGGCGCGTCCTTCTTCGTCGGTGTTTGCTGTGGTGATAATTGAAATGTCCATGCCTCGAATTTGATCGATGCGGTCATATTCTATTTCTGGAAAAATTAGCTGTTCTCTCAGACCCAAGCTGTAGTTGCCGCGCCCGTCGAAGCTTTTGGGGCTGATGCCGCGGAAGTCGCGGATTCGGGGGAGTGCGAGGTTGATCAGCCGATCGAGAAAATCGTACATCCGATCGGCGCGCAGCGTCACCATAACGCCGACGGGTACTCCTTTGCGGATTTTGAAGCCTGCGATCGCTTTTTTCGCCCGCGTCACCACCGGTTTTTGCCCGGTAATGATGCCAATTTCGTTGATCGACGAATCCAGTGCCTTAGCATTTTGAGATGCTTCTCCCAAACCGCGGTTCACGGTGACTTTGACGAGTTTGGGAACCTGATGGATATTAGTATATTTAAACTGATCCATCAGTTTGGGAACGATTTTTCCTTGATAAAGAACTTTGAGTTTGTCCGGCATAGTTTTTGTGTTTGTTTAACTGTCCCTGGGCGTGGTCAGGGAATTGCTTTTTGTCATTTGTCCTATGTTACTTGTTATTTGTTGATTGTTAGTTGTTATTTCCAACCACCAATAACTAATAACCCCTAACAAATGACTATTGATCGATGATTTCTCCGGTTTTTTTGAGCTGTCGCAGTTTCCGGCCGTCTTCGCTAAATGTATAGCAAACGCGGCTGGCTATTTTCTCTTTTTCGGAATAGTGCATGACATTTGAGCTGTGAATGGGAGCCTCAAACGTGAGTATTTTCCCGGACTCTCCGTCTTGCTGGGGCTTGACGTGCTTGGTTCTGATGTTTACACCTTTAACAATTACTTTGCTGACTTTAGGATATGTCTTTAAGATTTCTCCGACTTTTCCTTTCTCTTTGCCAGTAATTATTTGCACGGTGTCGCCTGCTTTGACGTGCATTCTGTAGCGCTGCGGTTCGCTAGTTGGTTTACCCTTTTTTCCGTACATTTTAAAGTACCTCCGGGGCTAAGGAAACGATTTTAGTAAAGTTTTTGTCGCGCAGTTCGCGGGCGACGGGACCGAAAACGCGAGTGCCTCTAGGGTTGCCGTCTACGTTGATAATAACGGCGGCGTTGTCGTCAAAACGAATGCTCATGCCGCTGTCGCGGCGCAGGCCTTTGCGGGTTCTGACAATGACGGCCCGGACGACATCTGATTTTTTGACGGCCATATTGGGAATGGCGTCTTTGACGACGGCAATGATGACATCGCCGACTCCGCCGTAGCGGCGGTTGCCGCCTCCCAATACGCGGATGCACATCAGTTTGCGGGCTCCGCTATTGTCGGCGACATTGAGGTATGTCTGGGGTTGAATCATGGTGATTGTTGACTGTTAACTGTTGACTGTTAACTGTTGACTGTTAAGTGTTGACTGTTTACGGCTAATTGATTAATCAAGTACCGATCGGGCGAGCGCGAGATCGCAATTAACTGTTAGCCGTTTTTTGTCCCGAAAATCTCAGCAACCGCCCAGCGTTTGGTTTTGCTCAAGGGGCGAGTTTCAGTGATGCGGACGCGATCGCCGGATTTGCACTGATTTTCTTCGTCGTGAGCTTTGTAGCGTTTGGTGCGGACTACGATTTTGCCGTATTTGGTGTGAGAAGAGCGGTTTTCGATCGCTACCACGACGGTTTTGTCCATTTTGTCGCTGACTACTACGCCAACTCGTTCTTTAATTGCCATACCTACCTATTTTTGTTGTGCAATTGAGTTTTTTTGAACTACTGCGCGATCGTCGTCGGCTCGACTGCTTCTGACTCTTGGCTGACTGCTGCGGTTGCAGCTTGCTGTCCGGCTTCTTTAGATGCGGCTAATTTTTCGGCCGCTTCTGCATCAGCAGCGATTTGGCGCTGGCGTTCAACTGTCATCAATTGAGCGAGCCGGTGTTTGGCGTGCTTGAACAGGTGAGGCTTTTCCATGCGGCCGGTAGCTTGCTGGAGCCGCAACTCCATTAGTTGGCGCTTGACGGCTAAAATTTGCTCTGCTACTGCTGCATCGCTTAATTCTCTAGCTTCTTTTATCTTGGGCAAAGACATAATTGTGTGCTTTATCGTGAGCGATCGATCTTTTGAAGACAGAATTGTCTAGATGCTGAATGCCGAAGGAAAGAAAAGTTACGAATGCCAGATTTTAAATTGCTGTAGCCGTTTAAAATTCTGACGGAGGCCGACCTAATTCTACCTTCGAGCATGGCTAGGACTGGTCTCCTTCGCGGGTGATGAACTTGGTTTTAATTGGTAATTTGAAAGATGCCAAACGCATTGCTTCGCGGGCAGTTTCTTCAGTTACCCCGCCAATTTCAAACATTACCCGGCCGGGTTTGACAACGGCAACCCAAAACTCAGGATTACCTTTACCGGAACCCATCCGGGTTTCTGCTGCCCGCTGGGTGACTGGTTTGTCGGGAAAAATGCGAATCCAGATTTTGCCGCCCCGGCGGATATAGCGAGTCATGGCGCGGCGTCCGGCTTCTATTTGGCGAGAAGTGATCCAAGCGGGTTCGACGGCTTGGAGCGCGAAGTCGCCAAAGCTAACTGTGTTGCCGCGGGTGGCAATACCGCTCATTCGCCCGCGCTGTTGTTTGCGGAATTTCGTTCTTTTAGGGCTTAACATGGCTTTGGGAGTTGGGTAATTGGTAATTGGTAATTGGTAGTTGGTAATTGGTTTGGAACCACTGACACTTAACAAGTGACAACTAACACTTAACAATTAGCTAGCCTTCGTTCGATCGATCTTCAAAGTTCTGGCGGCGGCGCTTTTGTTTGGTGCGGGGTACCGCTGCATTTGGTGCAGCCTCTGGTTCCTGTCCGGGAATAATTTCGCCTTTGAAAACCCAAACTTTAATGCCGAGAATACCGTAGATGGTTTGAGCAGTGCAGTAGGAGTAGTCGATGTCTGCCCGCAGCGTGTGCAAGGGGACTCTGCCTTCCCGCGTCCATTCGGTACGGGCGATTTCTGCACCGTTGAGCCGTCCGCTGACTTGAATTTTGATGCCTTGAATGCCGACTTTTTGAGCGCGGGTGATTGCTTGGCGGACTACTCGGCGGAAGGATACGCGCCGTTCTAGTTGCTGAGCGATGTATTCGGCGATCAGTGTGGCATCGGCGTCTACTCGCTGGACTTCGACGACGTTGATGCGGATTTGGCGGTTGCTACCGAGTTGCTGCTGCAAACCGACGCGCAAAGTTTCGATACCGGCTCCACCGCGGCCTACGACAACGCCCGGTCTGGCGGTGAACACTTCTAGGTCGATTTGATCGGCTTTCCGCTCAATTCGGACGGAGGAGATGCCAGCATTGCTGAGGGTTTTGCGGACGTACTTGCGAATTTTAAAGTCTTCTTGCAAGAGTTCGGGATAGTTTTTGGGGTCAGCAAACCAGCGAGAGCGGTGCTCTTGGGTAATGCCGAGGCGAAAACCAATTGGATGTATTTTTTGGCCCATAAAAGTTGATGAGTTAATTGGTAATTGGTAATTGGTAATTGGTAATTGGTAATTGGTGATTACCTGTTTTTTTCAACTTTAAGCTGTTTATTACCTATTACATTTTCCCTGGTTAGTTTTCTACGAGCGGTGCTACTACTACGGTAATGTGGCAAGTTGGCTTGCGGATTTGGTAGGCGCGACCTTGAGCGCGGGGTCTAAAGCGTTTGAGGACTGGGCCTTGGTCTGCGTAAGCTTGAGAAACTACTAGCTTGGCTTTGTCCAATCCTGCGTTGTGTTCGGCGTTGGCTACTGCCGATCGCAAAACTTTAACTATGGGTTCGCAGGCGCGGTAAGGCATGAATTCGAGTAAAATCAGCGCTTCTTGATAGCTTTTGCCGCGAATTTGGTCGAGGACTCGGCGCACTTTGAAGGGGGATGTCCGTATGTAACGGGCGATCGCCTTAATTTCCGATGTGGTATCTATAGCCATTTCGATTTGGGTACTTGGTAGTTGGTAATTGGGAAAAAGGTAATTGGGAAAAAGGTAAAAAGTTTTTCCTATTACCTATTACTTGTCACCTAATTAGGCTATCTTTTTGCCTTTTTATCACCACTTTTCGCGTGACCTCTAAAGGTGCGAGTGGGGGAGAATTCTCCGAGTTTGTGACCTACCATTTGATCTGTGAGGTAGACGGGTACGTGCTGTCTGCCGTTGTGAACGGCGATCGTGTGGCCTACCATTTGGGGCAGGATTGTGGAAGAGCGCGACCAAGTTTTAATTACTTGTTTTTGGCCTGCGGCGTTGAGTTTTTCGATTTTTGTCATCAGATGATCTGCGACAAACGGGCCTTTTTTTAGCGATCGAGACATGATTTTGGTAATAGGGAATTGGGCATCGGGCCGAAGAGCATTGGGCATTGGGCATTGGTAATTTGTTATTTCCAATAACCCATTACCCATTACCCATTACCCATTAAACTAACTTTGTCTGCCGCCCTTGCCGCGCTTGGAAGATTTGCGGCGGCGGCGGACGATTAAAGCGTCGCTGCGCTTGTTTTTGCGTCGAGTTTTGGCACCCAATGCTGGTTTGCCCCAAGGAGTCATAGGCCCCGGACGCCCGATAGGAGCTCTGCCTTCGCCACCGCCGTGCGGGTGGTCTACCGGGTTCATGACGCTACCGCGAACGGTGGGTCTGCGACCTTTCCATCGGGTGCGGCCGGCTTTACCGAGGCTGAGGTTTCTGGCGTCTGTGTTGCCGACTTGACCGATGGTGGCGTAGCAGTCAGCGCGGACTTTGCGCTGTTCGCCGGAGGGAAGTTTGAGGGTAACGTAGCTACCTTCTTTTGCCATTAGCTGAGCGCTGGAGCCTGCGGAACGGACGATTTGCCCGCCTTTACCTGGTACTAGCTCGACGTTGTGGATGCTGGTACCGAGGGGAATGTTCTTCAGGGGGAGGGCGTTGCCGATCTCGATCGGCGCGTCCGGGCCTGAGACAATTACTGTACCGACGTTTAAGTTGAGCGGGTGCAGGATGTACCGTTTTTCGCCGTCTTTGTAGAACAGGAGGGCGATGCGGGCGTTGCGATTGGGGTCGTATTCGATCGCCTTGACGGTAGCGGGAATGCTGTGTTTGTCGCGGCGGAAGTCGATGTCTCTATACAGCCGTTTGTGACCGCCTCCCCGGTGGCGACAGGTGATGACGCCTCGGTTGTTGCGGCCTTGTTTGGTGTGCTTGTTGCTGGTTAGAGATTTTTCTGGCTCTGATCTGGTAATTTCAGCGAAGTCCGAGACAGTCTGTTCCCGGGTGCTGGAGGTATAAGGTCGGTAAGAACGGATGCCCATAATTTGGTAATCGGTAATTGGTAATTGGTAATTGGTAATTGATAATTGGTAATTGGTAATTGGTAATTAGTAATTTGAAGTTGTGAAGTCCGAATTCATCCTTCATCCTTTTTGATTACCGATTACCGATTACCGATCGCCCATTACCTATGACCTATTACTAAATTTTAAACTTCTGGGAATAGGAGTTTGCGGATCGAGTCTCCGTCGGTCAGAGTTACGGTTGCTCGCTTGTAACAAGGTTTAAAGCCGACGAATTTACCAACTCGACGCTTTTTGCGCGGCGGGTTTTGGGTGTTAACTGCGGTGACTTTCACCTTAAATAGTTCTTCGATTGCAGCTTTGATTTGAGGCTTGGTCGCTTTGGGGGCTACGTCGAATGTGAATTGATTTAATTCCATCATTCGGGTAGCTTTCTCGGTGAGAATCGGACGCTGGATCAAATCTGCGTAGTCGCGGGGGTCGATTTTACTCACCGTAAATCTCCTGAATTTTTGCTATGGCTGTAGATGTGACGATAATTTTGTCAGCCGCGAGAACGTCGTAAACATTCAGGGACGTTGCCAAGATGACGTTTACTAATTCGATGTTGCGTCCTGACAAGTAGACGTTTAGTTGCGGTTCTGGCAATATTAACAGAACTTTTGTATCGGGTTCGATGCCCCAGCGGGCGATCGCACTCAGCAATTCTTTGCTTTTCGGTCTCGGAAATTGCTCTGCAAATTCTTCAACCACAATCAAGTCTTCTGTACGGCTGTAGAATGCTGTCCGCAAAGCGAGACGGCGTTCTTTTTTGTTCATTTTGACTTCAAAGTCTCTCGGTTTTGGCCCGAAGATGACACCGCCACCACGCCACAGCGGAGAACGGATAGAACCTGCTCTGGCTCGACCGGTTCCTTTTTGACGCCAGGGTTTGCGGCCGCCGCCTCTGACTTCCGATCGAGTTTTGGTAGAAGCATTTCCTTGACGGGCGTTATTCAGTTGCCGCGTCAATGCTCTGTGAACGATGTGAGACGCATTTTCTTCTTTGGCTACGCGCAGTTCTAAAGTTGTTTCCCCAACTTCTTCGCCTTGCCAATTTCGCACTACACAGTTAACCATATCTTTTGTCCTTTGTCTGTTGTTAGTTGTCTGTTGTTAGTTGTCTGTCGTCTGTTGTCTGTCGTCTGTTGTCTGTTCTCAGCTCTTAGTTTTCAGCTCTTAGTTTTCAGCTTTTAGTTCTTAGTTATTGCTTGCTACTAACGGCCAACCACTATCTACTGACTGCTGACTACTGACTACTTACTACTGACTAACGTCCTACTTTTTTCTCAGGCACAACATTGACTAAGGCGCCAGCTTTGCCGGGAACGGCTCCCTTAATTAGCAGCAAATTCTGCTCTGTATCCACCCGGATAATTGTTAGTTTGCGGACGGTGACTTGAACGTTGCCCATACGTCCTGCCATTCTTTTCCCGGGATAAACGCGACCGGGAGTAGTTCCAGGCCCGATCGAGCCTGGCTCGCGGTGGTTCTTGGAACCGTGAGACATGGGGCCTCGTTTAAAGTTGTGGCGCTTTTGAAAGCCTGCAAAACCTTTACCGATGCTTGTACCGATGACATCTACTATTTGTCCCGGTGTAAAAGCATCTGCTTTTACTTGTTGGCCTAATTCAAATGAACTGGTGTCTTCCAAGCGGTATTCGTGCAAGTGGCGCAACGGATTCGCCCCCGACTTGGCAAGGTGTCCCAATTCTGGCTTGTTGAGAGCCTTTGGTTTGACTTCGTTGTATCCAACTTGAACGGCACCGTAGCCGTCAGTTTGTTTCGTTTTAATTTGCGTTACTGTACAAGGCCCTGCTTGTATGACGGTGACGGGGATTGCTCTCCCTTCAGCGTCAAACACTTGAGTCATGCCTAGTTTGGTGCCAAGAATGCCTACAGACACGGATTTTTTTCCTTTTATTTACGCAAGAGGTTTCGGATTGCGAAGTTTACGTCAATCCGCTTGCTCTTGTGCAGAAACATTTATTTCACTGTTCCTGCAATTAACTGTTATCAACCAACAGCCTTCCTCGGTGTTTAAAATTTGAGTTTTAAATTTGGGAGCGAGCTTGTGGAAGTCTTGCAAGGGTTGAGATTCGCGGCTTTTTACCTGTTCGATCTCCGAGTTTTATCTCGGTCTTGCTTGTTTGTGCCAGGACTTGAGCAGTAAACTACTCAGTATCCTTTTACGGCGACAATTCACTATAGTACATGAAGTGTTTGCCGTTTGTCAAGGCCGCGAAGATAACTTTTCGCCTCAGAAGCGAGGATTTATAATATCTCAAGCTCGCAAGCAGCGATCGACCAAATTTAAGATAGCAGGCAAGACAAATTTATGGGACTGATTACGACGGGATCGGATCTGATTCGGGATTTGGAAAAGTCGGGGTCGCTGGCCCTGTACGTTCCTTTAGAGGGAGGATTTGAGGGGCGCTACCTGCGCCGGCTGAGGGCTGCGGGTTACGGTGCGTACACGATTTCGGCGCGGGGTTTGGGCGATTTGGCGATGTATTTGACGGGGGTTCACGGGGTGCGGCCGCCGCATTTGGGCAAGAAAACTACTGGCAACGAAGGGGCTGTGGGTTATACGTACTACGTGCCGCCGATGTTGAAAACTCAATTAGACAATTTGCCGCCGAAAGCAAAAGGACTGGTGCTGTGGATTATTGAAGGGCAGATTTTGTCAAGTCAGGAGATTGAGTATTTGACTGTTTTGCCGACGTTGGAACCGCGAGTTAAAATAGCAGTGGAGATGGGGGGCGATCGAGCTTTTAGCTGGAAGCCGCTTAAAGATGCTTTAGTTGCAGCTTAAATTCCGGTATTTGCGATCGCAAATCAACTAAAAAACGCAGCGAGCAACTAAAGCTCAACAGCTTCTGCTCGCTGGTTTTGATATTTTTTGGAAAAACTTAATTAACAGGAAAAATACTATGCTTCAGAACCGCGACTATACCATCATCATTGACAAAAGCGGCAGTATGTACACAAAAGACCAGATGGGCGGTAAAAGTCGGTGGGCGCTCATGCAAGAATCGACGATCGCATTGGCGAATAAATGCGAAGAACTCGATCCTGATGGTATAACAGTTTATGTGTTTTCCGGTCGCTTCAAGCGCTACGACAACGTAACAGCAGCTAAAGTCGTGCAAATTTTCCAAGAAAACGAACCTTCGGGAACTACGAATTTAGCTGCTGTTCTGCAAGACGCTCTGAACAGTTATTTTCAGCGCAAAGCATCCGGTAAGACCAAGCAAAATGGGGAAACAATATTAGTGGTGACGGACGGGGAACCGGACGATCGCAAAGAAGTGATGAAAACGATTATAGAGGCTTCGCGGAAGCTCGATCGAGATGAAGAGTTGGCGATTTCTTTCATTCAAGTAGGGAATGCGCCGGAAGCTACTAAGTTTCTCAAGATATTGGATGACGAACTGCAAAGCGCCGGGGCTAAATTCGATATTGTTGATACTGTGACGATGGATGATATTGAAGGAATGACCCTGACGGAGGTATTGCTGAATGCAATAACTGATTGAGGAGGCGCGCTAAGTTCACGCGATTATATTGGTGCCAGTTGGCCCAGCAGCATTTTTTAGGGGGTTTAAGTTATGGAATCGATCGATCGCCTGTTAGGTGAACTTAAGGCAGAGTATCAAGCATCTCAAAAACAAGCTGATGAGTTGAAAAGTCAGCCGCTGGTGCAAGCACAAGCGCCTTTGCAACAAGCAGCAGTGCCGTCAAATCCAACATTTAAAACATCAGATATAAATTTGTCTGCTGGTCGTTTAGACAAGGATTTAGCTCAAATTAAGGCTGAGTACGAAGCACAAAATAAAGCTCGGGAAGTGGCTTTACAGGAACCGCTTAAGGCTGAGTACGAAGCGCAAAATAAAGCTCGGGAAGTGGCTTCACAGGAACCGCAGCGGCCAGCAGAAAAAGTCGCGGGGCCGCTGTTGGACGTACAAACGCACAGGCAGAAAGTTAGGCAAGCTCAGGTTTGGCTGAAAAAGTTGGATAAGAATTCCGATGAGAGATTTTGGTTCGATCAGTTTGCTTTTAAGTATTCTTCGCGGATAGATGCGGCGATCGACTATTTGCAAGCTGTGAATGAGTTTGATTGATTCAACTACACGGTATTCACAATTTGTCAGGACGGTTTTTGGTTAATTGCCATTTCTATTTGTTGTAAGGACACGGCAGTGCCGTGTCCTTACAACTTGTAAAATAAATATCATTTGTATCCCGCAGGATTCAGGATACGGCAGTGCCATATCCCTACAAATTGCCAGCAAATAAATATCATTTATAGGAACGCAACACAGTTGTTTCCTGTGGCTGCGACAACCAGGGGGGGGGATTGCTCCTATACTAAATTTTTGGACACAGATGTAGGATGCAATAAAAACAAAGCAGCCTTTTTTGCTGTATCTTCAGATAGCTGAATTTGTTTTAACTCAACAATACCTTCACTGATAAAAGTATCTCTCAAAGCAGCTTTTTCGCCGCTGTTAAAAGTCGTTTCGTAAAACACTTCTCGAATCCCAGCCGCAATGACTAACTTCAAACAATAGATGCAGGGTTCTAAGGTGACGTAAATACTAGCCCCAGCGGTAGATATGCCGTGTTTTGCAGCTTTGGCGATCGCATTTGCTTCAGCGTGAACCGCCCTTGATGGCAAAATTTTGCTGGCGTCGCAACTACTCAAACCAGGATAGCAGAATCCTTGAGTCGTACAGTGTGCCGAACCTGACGGCGAACCGTTATAACCCGTGGCTAAAATTTGCCTATCTTTAACTATTACCGCACCTACGGGAAATGCCAGACAAGTCGATCGAGTTGCGGCTAATTTTGCCAACATTAAAAAGTATTCGTCCCAGTTTGGTCTTTGAGGGGGTTCGTAGTTGTCTGGTGTATTGTCCATTTAAAATCTAGAATTAGAACTGTATCGAGACAAGTGATTTATGGCGAGATTCCAGTCGAGCCAAATCCATTATCTCCCCTAGAGCTGGTAGTTAACATTTTTACTTCTTCAATTTCCACGCGAATTACCGGCGCGATTACCATTTGAGCAATTTTCATGCCTTTTGTCACTTGAAAAGAAGTTTGACCGTGATTGATTAAGATTACTTTGATTTCGCCTCGATAGCCCTCATCTATTGTTCCTGGTGCATTGAGTACAGTGATTTGGTGTTTGAGAGCTAAACCGCTTCTGGGACGAATTTGAGCCTCTGTTTTTTGGGGTAATTCTATGGATATGCCTGTATGAATTAACTGGCTTTCTCCCGGAGGAATTTCTAATTCATCTATAGAAAACAAGTCCAATCCAGCATCAGTATCGTGGGCGTATTTGGGGATTATAGCTGATTCATCCAGTTGCAGAATTTTTAATTTCATCTTGTTTCTTTTTCCTTCTTCCTTCTTCTTTCAACATCAGACTATGTATTACGGGGCTAGCCTTGCTTTTCCCAGACGAGTAGTTGTGTACCACTTAGCAATGTCGGGTGCCCAATTCTCCAAATGAGGCCACATCATTTCGCAGAGTTTTTGAATTTCCAGTTGAGCATTTTTCTTATTTCTCAAGTCACAAAAATGCAGGAAAGACCTTAAATTGAAACTGACTACAAAATGCTGGCGGTAGTCAAAGGGTAATTTGCCTCTGGCGTGTTCCTCGGACATACCGCCGTCGAAGTCAATTTTATAACGTTTAGCGGCTTCTAGACACCACTGTAAATCTTGTTCTCTTTGTTCGGGAGAATAGTAGTATTTTTTGCCTTCGCGATCGGTATAATAATCTACTGGACGCAGGTAAAAAATATCTTCTATATCTTTTTTGCCGACTGCTGCATCCAGGAATTGATTGCCTGTATAACGCAGGGAATTATGTACTACTAAACCATTAGCAACGAAATTATGCCATTCACCATCCACCTCTAGGTCATAAGTCATTTGTTCGCCAACATATTCAACACTATTGACTTTTACGGGATGAGAACGCAATTTTCTCCCTTTTTGCTTTGGCTTGACTTGCCAATTTTCAGGCTCTAATATTGGCGAGTAAGCTTTAGCAAATTCAAGCTCTAAGTTGTTTTGATGAATATATTCGTGACATTCTTTGCAGAAAGTCACTAGATTATCAAAATCATAAGCAAGAGATTGATATGCAAAAACTGGTATTAAGTGATGGGCGTGAAGAACACCACCTCTGACAGCACATTTCTGGCAAATAAAATCAAACTTTTTATGGACTTGGGGCGCAATTTGCCGCGTCCAAGCGCCAATTAATTCTCGATCCGTAGAAGTACCACCTTTCCAAAAATTAGACTCAGCACCTCTTTGCGTGTAAATTTTTGCATTTTCGATTCGTCTCTGGCGGCTTTCTTCAGAGAGGTTAAGTTGATAACCTCCTTTACCTTTATTCCAAGGTTCATCTCTTCCAGGTTGTCGCTTATTTAGAGACAATCCATAAGCATAGACCCATTTTTTAACGACCTCAATTGAGCAGTTAGCTAAAGTCGCCATTTCATCAGCGTGCAATCCTTTCTCAAGTTGATCCACTAACCAATTATGGTCGCGATAGAGAGCGTTAGGGTTGTAATTCCAGGGCTTATGACCTTCAGGGAAGCGCGAACCTGAATAGGCTGAAGATAGCCCATGTTTGTTAGTCCATGCTTTAATCGTATTGGGAGAGCAGTTAGATAAGTCAGCAATTTCTTTGATAGTCAATCCTTGCGAAATTTTGGTTTCAAGCCATGACTTGTCTGTATAAATCCTATCATCTGTCACCGACACGCCATTACACATAACATGGGAATTTTGGTTGATACGAACCACTTTTCCATCTGCGTGGTTTATTAACCCAACCGCATCTTTCATTGTTTGCCAACCGTCGGGGGTAAATAAACGGTGATTAGCGGTACATTCTAAAGTTTTGCCGTCTTCCAATGTTACCTTATAAACGGGTTGAATACCGCTACACATTACATCTTTGATATGACCCACTTCAAAGAAGCCAGTTTGTTCATTTAAAACTCGCAAGCGCATTTTACGGATTCTTTGCTTGCAGTCACGACGATATTCGCCTGGTGGTTCACCATTTCGACCTCGAATAGACCGAGAACGAATCGCTTTTTCCCCATTAGTCCAAAGGTCATACAGTTCTCCAATTGTTTTGCTCAAATTTTTCTTGCCAGCACTTCCCTCACAATCAACAAAAGTGATTGCGGTATCAGCAGCAAGACATTGCACATCAAAGGATACTCCAACACGATGTGTCCTGGCTTGCTGCATGACACTGTGGGGAAAGTAGCCGCAATTAAAAATAATTTGTGGATGCTCTAAGGGGCCGTAATGCCCTCGATCGCCAGCTAAGAGCCTTTTTACGATAATTTCTCCGCATTCTGCGTCTGAGGGCCAGGAATCGCGATCGTCAAATACGAAATTCTCCGTATAGTCTTGATGGAGGGCTGCATAAATTACTTGCTGAGGATTTGGTGTTTGAGAAATAACTTCTACTCGAAATCTATCCATATATGTTTTTATTTTTGAAGGTCGCTCTAGTTGAAATTTTGAACATTTTAAATTATTTCATAAGATGGCATTCTTGGCAAGTTTTTCAAGCTAATAATTCGTTGACAGCTACACTAAAACCTGAGTCCTAGTAAAGTTACCCGATCGCAGCATATTCGTTGGGTTGTAAATTTTTGCCGTTAGCGCAGCCCTCGAAGAGGATCGCACTTTTTACTGTCGGGCCGCTGACAATGGCTGTTTGCCCCGTTCCGCAAATTAATTGATTCGGTTTGTATAGGGGTTTGTACTCAAATTTATTGACGAGATTTTTGGCTGTCATGGTTTACCGTTTTTTGCACCGCGTACTAAGCTGAGACGCAGCTAGATTGTATAATATAAAAAAATAAGCAATCATTAGTTATAGTGTATGCCAGCCAAAAACC
>NZ_JAUBPE010000089.1:0-27144 GCF_036700565.1 Microcoleus pseudofavosus SVA1_A4 | reverse complement strand
TTATCTTTAACTGAGCTTTCAGATATCGTGAGCTCCTGCTCTTGGGTGGCGATCGATTATTCAGCAAACCCTAATTATCAAAAATATAGGCGAACCCTGCCCTACACAATTTAACATCATACAAGTCCGAATCAAACGGACATGACATGAATTGACACACACTCAATAATTAATCCGTGTATTCATGTTCATCCGTTTAGTGCCTTCCTGAATCCTTCTACTTAATTGGAATTTCGATGATAAATTCGGTGCCTTTACCTGGTTCCGAGAGGCACTGCAATTTGCCGTTGTGTTTTTCAACGACAATTTGGTGCGAAATTGATAAACCCAAACCTGTGCCTTTGCCTACTGGTTTTGTGGTAAAAAACGGGTCAAACAAACGCACGATCTGATCTTCGGAAATGCCCGGACCGTTGTCTTTAATCCGAATGCAAATGCTCTTGTAATCAATCGTTTCAGTTTGAATTGTAATTGTAGGAAAGGGAGAATCTGCTGTATTTTTTGCTTGGCTGCTGCTTTCTTCCAAGGCGTCGATCGCATTTGCCAATACATTCATAAATACCTGATTTAACAGTCCGGGATGACAGTTTATTTGCGGCAGTTCTCCGTATTCTTTAATCACTTTAATACCGTGCCAGTTTGCCTTAGCTTTCAGCCTGCTGTTCAACATTAACAAGGTACTTTCTAAACCTTCGTGAATATCGGCAGCCTTGATTTTCGCTTCGTCCGCCCGCGAGAAATTCCGCAGAGTTTGAATGATTTCTACAATTCGCTCGCATCCTGTCTGCATCGAATTGAGCAATTTTGGCAGGTCTTTTCCTAGAAATTCTAAGTCTATATCATCGGCTTGTTGCTGAATTTGGGCTGGGGGATTTGGGTACTCTTCTCGATACACTTGCACGATTTCTAACAAGTCGAGAACGTAGCCTCGGACGTGGCAGAGGTTGCCGGCGACAAAGCCAACTGGGTTGTTAATTTCGTGGGCAATTCCTGCTAGCACTTGTCCGAGGGAAGACATTTTTTCGGTTTGGACTAACTGCATTTGAGTTTGTTGCAATTCGTGCAAAGCTGTTTGCAATTCCTGGGATTTTTGCCGATCGCGATCTGCCGCGGCAGCCCGTTCTTCCTCAACTCCGATCGCGCCGGCAATAATTCCGATCAGCTTGCAGTCGGCTTCTGTGGGTGCGATCGGTTCGGTGTAGACAACGCACACCGAACCGACGTAATCGTCGCCCCGCCGCACTGCTTGTCCCAGATAGCTTTTGAGTTCGTAGCGGATGACAGCGGGATCGCTTTGGCCGTAGATCGTGTTCTGCAAGTCAGGAATTGCCAAAGCCCGATCGCTGGCTTGGTGGCAGACATCGGTGCAGATGTGTCCTTCGGCGCGATCGACCTCCGGGTAGTCAGGCGGCGTTTGCCAAGTTGCGATCGCGCGCAGCAGCCCGCCACCGACGTGGCTGTAGACGGCGCAGGTTCCGCCCAAAAGCTCGCCGGCTAAGGTTGTCAGGCGGTGGATATTGTCAGCAGCGTCGGTGGTGAATCCCAAAAAGCACTCGTTGATTTTGCTGATGCGGTACTCTGCTTGCCTGCGCGCCGTCATGTCGCGGGAGTTGATCGCAATTCCGCTCACAGCGGGGTCTGCTAGCAAGTTCATGCCCACGGCTTCGAGAAAACACCAAGAACCGTCAGCGCGCCGGAACCGAGCTTCTAGGGCGATCGGATCGCCTGGATTTGCGATCAGTTTTTCGCCGTCGGACATCGCCGAAGGAATGTCGTCAGAGTGAATGAAATCGAGAACGCTTTGACCGATGAGTTCCTCTGGTTCGTAGCCCAAAACTGTTTCAGCAGAAGGGCTTTCGTAAACAATGTGGCCGCTGGCATCGAGAATAGTAATGATGTCGGAACTGTTGAGAATCAGCGATCGCCACTTAGCCTCATTTTGCAATAAAGCTGATTCGGCAAGTTTGCGATCGGTAATATCCTCCACCATTTCCAAAATAAACTGGGGCCTGCCGTGACTGCTGTCGATCGCAGAGGCGCTGAGGCGTCCCCATCTAATGCTGCCGTCTTGGCGGAGGTAGCGCTTCTCGATTTGGTAAGCTTCGCGCGATCCCGCGGCCAACTGTTGGCGCAACTGGCGATCGGACTTTGCGTCTTCCGGGTGCGCGCAGTCTTCCAGGCTGGCGCCACGCAGTTCGGCTTTCGATCGCCCCAGCATAGCTTGAAATGCCGGATTAGTGGCGATCGCAACGCCTTCGAGGGTAGCGACTGCCATGCCGATCGCAGCGCGTTCAAAAATTGCCCGAAACCGCTGTTCGCTGTCCCGCAAAGCTGCTTCTGCTGCCACTTCCTGGGTGATGTCCCGCCCCGCGACTGCCATGCCTTTGCGGGAACCGTCGGGGTTGAACAGCGGTACTTTCCGCACTTCAAACAAATTACTGCCGCCTGTGGGTAAGGGGACAATTTGGCGGCTGGAGGTAAGAGTACCTGCTTTCCAGGTGGTTTCGTCGGTTTCTTGCCAACTTAGCAGGATTTCTCTGACTCTGGGATCGGCTGCTGCTGCGAGTTCGGCAGTCGTTTTGCCTTGGTACTCTGCGGTTTCCCAGCCCAAAAGTTTGAGGGCGCAGTCGTTAGCAATCAGCCAGCGCCCCTCGCCGTCTGTGAGGTTGATGGCATCGGGCACGGCATCGATCGCGGTTTTTAGCCAGTATTCTTGATTGTGCAGGGCTGCTTCGGCGCGCTTGCGATCGGCGATTTCGGCGACGGTTCCTTCGTAGTAAAGGAGTTCGCCGCCTTCGCCGCGGACTTCGCGCACGTTTTCCGAGATCCAGGTAGTGCTGCCGTCTCTGCGGCGGACGCAGGACTCAAACTCTTTTAGGGAACCGTTTTTGCTGATTTCGGCTGTGAAGGAAGCGCGGCGGGCGCGATCGGCATAAAGGTTTTTTGCCGAACAATTTGCGATCAGTTCTGAGGGGGAATCGTAGCCGTACATTCGGGCGAGTGCCTGGTTGGCGCTGAGGTAGCGCCCGTCTGGGGCGGTTTGAAAGATGCCTTCGGTGGCGTTTTCAAAGATGCTGCGGTATTTTGCCTCGGCTTGTTTGAGGGCTTCTTCTGCTTGGAAGCGATCGGTGATATCAGATTGGACGCCGATGAAGTGGGTGACGATCCCGCTGCTGTCGCGCACGGGCGAGATGCTTAGTTCGTTCCAGAATGGGGTGCCGTCTTTGCGGTAGTTTTTCAGAACTACTTTGCAGTCGTGTTGTTCTTTCAAGGCCGCGCGGATTCGATCGACGGCTGCGCGATCGGTATCCGGGCCTTGCAGGAAGCGGCAGTTGTGCCCGATTATTTCGGTGCGATCGTAGCCTGTAATCCGCTCGAAAGCCCGGTTGCAGTAGACTATGGGCTTGTCCGGCCGGGTTGCGTCCGCGATCGCGATGCCGTTGCTGGTAGCTGCCAGGGCGCGATCGTACAGCCGAAATACTTCTTCTATTAAATTCGGTGCATTGCCGCCAGCGCGAGTCGGCGATAGCGTTTCAGAAGGAATGCTTGTATCGATCTGCATGAGTTTCTATAGATTGAGTTTATTGTCTATCCCGACTGGCCGCACCCTAGAGTTTAACAGAATTTCCTGTTTTCCGTAGGCATAAGTTAGAAAGCTATTATGCAGAATTTTGGCGGTAAATTATACCTAAAAAAAATCTGGCTTCCCTCGTTTTTTTCTTTCTGCCTTCTACCTTCTCAGGAATCCTACTTGTTAATTTATAATAGCTGTTACCGCGATCACTCTATCTTTGGTATGGTTTATTTGGCAGCCTTTGCGAGGCTTACAGGTTCGGGCCTTTATTTTTTCACTTCAATCAAAAAAATAGAGCGTCCGGCTATATTAAAATATTTCTTAGTTAATGTTTTTTACTTAAATGATTCAAACTATTCTGAAAAAAACAAGAAAAAATTAATTTTTAACGAACACAGCAAGTTCCGAAATATCGTCGATCGCGAAAGTCGGTTCTAGGGCGAGACACTGAGCGCGATCGCCATATCCGTAAGCCGCCCAACAAACATCTATCCCAGCATTTTGAGCAAACAGCAAATCAACCGCTGTATCGCCAACCATTAAAACTTGACTGTTATCCAATTCCGGGAACAGCGGTTTAATAATCGAGTAAAAAACAGTCGGATTTGGTTTGTGAATTATTTGTCCGTTATCGCCTCAAATTAAATCAAAAAAACCGTGAATTCTCAACTTTTCCAGGAACAAATTAACAAAACTAACGTGTTTGTTGCTCAAAACTCCCAGGCTCAATCCAGACTTGCTAGCCAACTGCAAGATTTGCTTTGTCCCGGGAAATATATCTAGCTGCTTTTCACCTTCTGTCCGATAATAAGAGGGGTAAGTTTCAACCCATTCGGGAATTGCGCTTTCCTCGATCGCCGGATGGAGGATTTTAAAACTATTTGGTAAATTAATGCCGATCGTACCTATAATAGTATCAGCAGCAGGCGGGATAATATTGAAACTTTCAAAAGTTTTGGTAAAGCAAAATACAATAGCTTTGTGAGTAATTGCCAAAGTGCCGTCGAAGTCAAAAATAATTAACTTGTACTGACTCATATTTAGGAAATTTTTCTATATATAGCCTTTCTCAGTAACATGAGGTACTATCTGGAATAGGGCATAGGGCATAGGGCATAGGGCATAGGGCATAGGGCATACCTCACTTTCTTGAGAACCGCTATAGCAACCGGAGGCTTCCAATGACATAATAGCATTATTAATCTCTAAGTCACGAATTATAAGTATAATCTTTAAACCTTCAAGAGGTCAACATGAGTGTCACCGAAAAACCCGAAATTCTAGCCACAGATTTCCCAGACCACACTCAATTACCAGACTCCGACGGTACTTTTGTGAAAAACTTTCAAGAACATCCTCAAAGCATCCTGTTAACAACATCAATTAGACCCATTTTAGACCAAATTCATCCCGACGGGCAATAATGCATCGGTCAAGATTCCGGTATTTATTGGCGAGTGGCCGGGCCCCCGGAACCGCCAGAAAGAGGAGCCGAAGCACCTGATTGGTTTTACGTGCCCGACGTGCCGCCAACTCTTGACGGAAATCTGCGCCGTTCCTATGTAATGTGGCGGGAATTAATACCGCCTCTGATTGTACTTGAATTTGTTTCTGGCGATGGCAGTGAAGAAAGAGATAGGACTCCTCGCCAGGGCAAATTCTGGATTTACGAGCGGATAATTCGACCTGCATTTTACGGCATTTATGAAGTCACCAAAGCACAAGTTGAAGTTTATCATTTGGTAGAGGATCGCTTCGAGTTAGTCCCACAAAATCAGCGCGGACATTACCCGATCGCACAAATAGGAGTGGAATTAGGCATTTGGCAAGGGGTTTATCAGGGTGTAGAACTGCCTTGGCTGCGCTGGTGGGATGCTTCCGGGAATTTGCTGCCGGCGGCCGAGGAACGGGCAGAACAAGCCGAATTAGCGACAGAACGAGAACGACAGAGGCGCATAGAAGCTGAGCTGCGAATTCAAGCTTTAGAAGCGCGTTTGCGAGAGTTAGAAGGCGAGTAATTCGATTTTAGATTTTAGATTTTAGATTTTAGATTGGGGATGACTGATGATTATCGGGATTGGGTTCTTCATAAGTTATTCGCAATTATTCAATTCTTCAATCAAAAATCTAAATTCCCATCAGTCGCAGGTTCCGGTAGGGACACGGCAATTCAGTGTCCCTAGGAATATCATGTGCTGTAAAAACCCGATCGCCTAGCAGCCTCCTCAGAAACGATATAAACATTCATCGGTTATTATCAAAAATTTGCGTATATTAACTTAAGTATTGGATCTCTTTTTGTGTAAGTCCTATGGCACTAATTGTTCAGAAATATGGCGGAACCTCGGTTGGTACAGTCGATCGCATTTTGGAGGTAGCCCGACGAGTTGTAAAAACAGCACAGCTCGGCAACTCTCTGGTTGTCGTACTTTCGGCGATGGGCAAAACCACCGACGGTTTAGTTAAACTCGCCAAGGAAATTTCCGCAAATCCCAACAAGCGGGAAATGGATATGTTGCTCTCCACTGGGGAACAAGTCTCGATCGCACTTTTGAGCATGGCATTGCAGGAAATGGGACAGCCCGCAATTTCCCTCACCGGCGCCCAAGTTGGCATTGTCACCGAAGCCGCCCACACCCGCGCCCGGATTTTGCGGATCGATCCCAATCGGCTTCAGAGCCAGTTAAAAAGCGGTAAAGTCGTTGTGGTTGCGGGTTTCCAAGGCATAGCCGATGCCGGAGAATTGGAAATTACCACCTTGGGGCGCGGCGGTTCCGACACGACAGCAGTGGCCCTCGCCGCAGCGCTGCGGGCCGACAAATGCGAAATTTATACCGACGTGCCCGGAATTCTGACTACAGATCCGCGCTTGGTTGCCGACGCGCAATTGATGGACGAAATCACTTGCGACGAAATGCTGGAATTGGCGAGTTTGGGCGCAAAAGTCCTGCACCCGCGCGCGGTAGAAATTGCCAAAAATTACGGCGTGCCGCTGGTAGTGCTTTCTAGCTGGAGTGACGCCCCCGGTACGCGGGTAGTGTCCCCACCCCCGAAACTTCGGCCTTTGGAGGGTTTGGAGCTCGCAACAGCGGTGGATGCGGTGGAATTTGACTTAGATCAGGCGGGGGTATCGCTACTGCGTTTGCCCGATCGCCCTGGCGTAGCAGCGCGGTTGTTTGGTGCGATCGCCCAACAAAACCTCGATGTAGACTTAATTATCCAGTCAATTCACGAAGGAAATACTAACGATATTGCCTTCACCGTGACGCGAAAATCTCTCCAACAAGCCACCGCCGTTGCAGATGCAATTATCCCCGCCCTCGGCAAGAATTCTCGCCCAGAATTGGGAGAACCGGAAGTGAAAGCAGAAGAGCGGCCAATAGCTAAAGTTAGCATTGCGGGTGCGGGAATGATCGGTCGTCCGAGGGTAGCGGCGCAGATGTTTAAGACTTTAGCGGATGCGGGAATTAACATTCAAATGATTTCTACATCCGAGGTGAAAGTTAGTTGTGCGATCGATGCTGAAGATTGCGATCGGGCAGTTGCCGAACTCTGCAAAGCCTTTGATGTCGCCAACTCCCCTATTGGGCTGCATTCAGCATCCCACAAACCGCCCGCAGTCCGCGCCGTTGCGTTGGATCTCAATCAAGCGCGTCTAGCAATTCGCCATTTGCCCGATCGACCCGGAGTAGCAGCCAAACTGTTCGGACTTTTAGCCGAGGAAAATATCAGCGTAGACACGATCATTCAGTCGCAGCGCTGCCACAATATCGACGGCATATTAACTCGCGACATTGCATTTACCGTAGCACAAATTGACGCCGAAGCTGCTAAAATTGCCCTGAAAAAAGCCGCCCCAGAATTCGGATGGGGCGAAGTTGCAGTTGATACAGAAGTTGCCAAAGTTAGCGTTGTCGGTTCCGGGATGGTAGCGCATCCGGGAGTAGCCGCGAAAATGTTTGAAGCGCTTTCCCAACAGCAAATCAACATTCAAATGATTGCTACTTCCGAAATTAAAATTAGCTGCGTTGTGGATGAGGCACAAGGTGTGATAGCTTTGCGCGCAATTCACGCAGCCTTTGAACTTGCCGGCACCGAAAAAATCCAAGTTCCTGCCTAATACTTGTTTGCAGTTGCGCTTGGGCGCCGGCCGGGACTCAAGCGCAACTACAAGCTTCAAAAGTTCATAGGACTTACGCACTCCGACCAAAGAAACCGGGTTTTTCCAAAAAACCCGGTTTCTTTTGGCTGGAATGTGCGTATTTTCTTCCCTCAAACCCGGTTTCTCGTCCTCGATGCGTAAGTTCTAAATGTGTTAGCATAAAAAGAGCGAGCGACTTAATGAATTTAATCTTATGACTCTAGCAAAGGAACAAACTACCGATAGCAGTAGCAACAGCGGTTTATCGAATTTCCGCATCACTGTCGAACGTCTGCTCGAACTTTTAGATTTAGAACAAGAGGATGAGTACGGGATTTTGAGACCGAGTGAGTATGCTTTGAGAACAGCGATGAAATTGATTGTAGAAACCTATGATATTTTGGGTGATAATTTTCCTAAAGCATCCACTGGTACAGACGATCTAGGTAGTATCAGACTTGCTTGGCAAAATGTAAATGCCGATCGGAGAGTACGCTTATTCTGCCCGCATAATGCTGATGAGAAAGCTTACATTTATCATCAAAAGTGTGAGGAGTATGGCTCGGAAGATATTACTTCAGCAGCAACCTTAGCCCATTGGCTAGAGTGGTTTAATAAGGTATGACCGAGAAATATTCTCGGAGGGAATCAGATGTAGTCATAAATATCTAATGATTCATTACAGTGGCAAGTAAAATACCAGGTAGCTCCTATATTTCTTGTAAAACACTCTTATAAGTGTGAAAAAGCTTCATTCATTTTATCGCTGACCATTGGCGCTCAGGGGGCTTAGGCGAGCTAAACAAAGGGGTAGTCAGCGACAGCAACTGCAAAATCTCACGCAATAGGGTGCGCGAAACAATTATTTTTTCATCGAGAAATGTAAAAATTTGCGACGCTGAAGTTTGCGTCTTCTGAATTTGTGACATATTACTAAAGCTCCAACTGTTAAAGTTGGGTCAGCATACACTCGATCCTAGCCAAACCCCAGAACCGCTACAGCTTCCGTAAGTCTTCTTTGTTTAAGAGCTATAAGGCAATCTAGCAGAAACTTAAAGATTAAATCCCTAAGAATTTAGTAACTCTTGCCAATTCAGAGATATTAATGTTATGCTGTATCAAATCCGCACTCATCCATCTCTAAAATTCTGATAGTCGTTTTGGCAGGCTTTTTTTAAGCCTCACCACTAAGAATCGACTTTCCGATTAATACAAATGAAGCAACCCTTTGCCAGGAGCCCCAGCCAGGAGCTCCTTTTTTTTGGCTCGTTTCTAAAGCAGAGTGAAGTGAGAGCTTGTTCCTAAATACAGCGCTTTGCATCTAAATGGAGTACACCCCTCCCCAACCGTCCCAGAACTTCGGGGAGGGTGCCCGATAGGGCGGGTGGGGTGAATGTACGTAAGGATTCAGGTCTAAAAACTTGCGGCTCCAACGCTTGTCTGGCAAGGGTTTTAGGGCAAAACAAGGGTTTTTGTCTTTCGTGGTTATTGTCAATAAAGGACGAAAAACTGTCATTTTTTGTCATTTATTGAGAATAGAGATTTATTTAGCATCAAGCTCCAGATATAAAGTCTTTGCCCAGCAAGGAGTTCAGTGACCTGAATCCTTACGAATGTACTTCACTCAATTGGAATCTGCTGTATGTTATAACTAACGACTTATGAGTACGAAAAATCACTTCAATTCTTTACCTGACAGTGCTATTGTCTATAGAGCTTTACTCCGTCGTCAATGGATTGACGAAGCAAATTTAGTTGTATCTTCCGCTTATTTACTGCGAGCGAATGAACCGGGTTTATCGGTGACAATTGCCAGTGTTTGTTCCCCCGAACAATGTGCAGCAAAGTTCAACAATTGTTTCGGAGTTGCTAGTCTGCAAGTAGGACAAATTCGTGAATTAGGTTTAGATGCAGTACCTGATTCAGCATCCCACGCTCTGATTGTCGGTTTACCTCAGGTGAAAGATGATCGAAACAGAGCTGAAAGATTGGCCGATTTGTTAGCACAGCGATCGAGCATCATATGGCAACCTTCGCAAACATAGCTTAGCTATTCGTCCGATCGAATCCGGGCTAAAAACCCCTGATAATAATGGGCGGTTTCAACCGCCCAGTATTTCTTTGGCGATCGCCTCTACCACCGGTACACAAACCGAATTCCCAATTTGCTTGTAACTTTCCCCCGCACTCGGATAACTCTTAAAATCTTCAGGAAAACCCATAAGACGGTAACATTCCTTCAGCGTCAACTTTCTCACCATATCTTGCTCAGGAATGTAGATAAAAAACCTGCCCGATGTTTCTTGCGAAGGAATTGTCGGATGCACTCCATCTACCGAATAAATGCGATTAGGCTGTCTGTGAACTCTCGATAAATGTTCTGTATTCGGCCTCACGCCAGTTTTCCAAGTACCTTTATTTCTGTAACCTATAAATACCAGTCCCGAATCTTGCTTTCTGGGAGACTCAATTAAAGTATACTCGGATTTGTCCAATATTTCAAAATCTCCTGTCTCATCTAGAAAATCCCTGAGTTGCGGAGGAAACTTGCTTTTAAGTCGAGAAAAATTAAATTCTTTACCTTTAGTTGCAATAATAAATATTCTTTCGCGGTGTTGGGGAATTCCAAAGTCTTTAGCATTCAGCATTTTGTAATTCACGCTGTATCCCAAATCTTCAAGACTGGCAATAATTACTTTTAAGGTATTTCCCTTGTCGTGATGGATTAAGTGCTTGACATTTTCGAGAACGATAACTTTAGGCTGCTTGATTTTGATAATTTTACAAATCTCGAAAAATAGCGTGCCTCTAGTATCTTCAAAACCCAGCTTTTTGCCGCAGATGCTAAAAGGTTGGCACGGAAAACCCGCGACTAAAACATCAAAGTCTGCTAAATCGGCGGGATTGATGTTACTGATGTCTGCAAACGGAACCTCGCCGAAGTTTTCCGCATACACTTCCCGACATTTGCTGTTGATTTCGCAGGAAAAAACGCATTCAAACCCGATTTTTTCAAAACCTTGTCTGAAACCTCCTATTCCTGAAAACAAATCTATAAATTTCATCTATAATTTTATGCAAAATGTTACTCAACCCAATGATAACAGATTTGGTTTCTCTCTCTTATTTCACTCTGTGTTCTCTGCGCTCTCTGCGGTTCATTATACCAATTTAAACAAAAACCCCGCGCCGGACACGGCATTGCCGTGTCCCTACAGATATCGCGTAGAATGTCGATCGCCCAAAATCTCCCCCGCATCCAACCAACCAATCTCCCAAACTTGTCCCGCAGCCGACTAAACTAGAAATAGCAGAACAAAATACAGCCATTATCTACTTCCTTTCACCAACCATGAGCCAAACATTGGAAAACCTCACCGCAATTGATGACAAGCTATCCAAGCGCCACATCGACCTCGATCCGGGCGGCTACTTCATCATCTATCTCGATCGCACAACCAGCTTGATTTGTGCCAAACACTTCACCAACATCATCGACGATCGCGGCCTCGCCATCGATCCAGAAACCGGTAAACCAATCCCCGCCCGCGGCAAAGTAGAACGCACTCAGGCCACACTTTTTAGTGGCAGAACCGCCAAAGAACTTTGCGTAAAAATCCTAGAAGAAACCCGCCCCACTCCCGTGACAATGTTAGATCACGCGGCTTATCTGGGACGGGAATTTGTACGGGCAGAAATTGCATTGTTGATCGATCGAGAATACGTTCAAGATTAGTGCAAACCTGCGATAATTGCTTGACAAAACGGCAGCCGATCACGAAAAACCTTGATACCAGAAATAAGTCACCATCGGAATCACTGTCGCCAATACCAACAGCACAACCACAACAACTGTGGCATTGCCTTGGTCTGTTTCTTCAGCTTTTTTAAATGTGCCTTCAACTTGAATGTTGTCAACAACTTGAGGCGCACCCGGATCGGGTTCGCCCGACAAAACAGTTGCAATGCGCGAACTGGCTGCGGCAAATGCCTCGTTGTATTTATTGCCTTCCCGCAGCGGCACTTGCACGGTTTCCCCAGCCACACTCTGGGCAATTTCATCGCTTAGCAGGGATTTAACCCCTTCTCCGGTGCGAATTGCCGCACTGTTGGTAACTGTGTCGAGAACGAGTAAAATTTGGTTAGTCTGGTCTTCTTTTGCGGGAAACCACTGTTCAAACAGTTGCTCGGTGAAAGTGGCACTCGTTTCGCCGTAGTCTAAGCGGTGGATGGTGACAAACCTGACTTCTTTACCTGTTTGCTTTTCCAAGTTGTCGAGTTCGCTGCTGATATTGCTTTCGCTGCTGCGGCTGAGAACATCGCCTTTGTCGAACACCCAAGTTCGATCGCCCGCCGACAACACCGGCATTTCGTACACGCCAGTCGCCAATGCCGGCAATACCGCCATCTGGGATGCGATTAGGGCGATCGCGATCGCCGCCGCTAAAGGTTGGAGATATTTTCTCCACTTAAATAATTGCTTCAAGAGTCTGGTCATGAGGTTAACCGTAAAACTAACTTTTTCCCAAAAACATTATACAAACAGTTTCAAACCCCCTTGACATACTTCCGCAGCTAATTCCGAGTACCGAATACAGCGCCAGCAGAATCGCGGTTGAAGGTAAAATTCATTTTATGCAGGGCAATCTTTACAATTAGTTAGCCAGTCGAACTCCCCGCCAGATTATTTTAGGATTCTAACTATGGAACCAGCAGACACTTATAAAGGTTGGATTATTCAATCCCAGAAAGTATTCTACGTCGAGGTTTGGGATAGCCGCGGCAACCGCCACGTCGCCGTCCAAAATGCCAAGACTGAGGAGGAAGCTTTGGAATTGGCCAAAAAGTGGATTGACAAATATGAGTCAAAACCCGGAAGAATGCCGAGTGACGTACCCCATCCTTTCGGAGACATGATCGATATGCCATTTTAACTCAGTTGACTGTTGACTGTTGACTGTTAACAGTTAACATTACAGCTTGTAGGGTGCGTCAGATATAGAAAACCTCTTCTAATCGAGAAATTATTGGAACTGACGCACCCAAAGACTATGCCAGTTGCGTCCAGGAGTGTATTTGTCATGAGATACAATTACGAAATTCCTCGCAATTTCCGCGTATTTTCCACTAAACTCCGAGCAAATTCGTCGAACCTTTCAGACAGTTTTTCATCCAACAATTTACCGTCGGGACTAAAAGCTTTCCAAGCTTGTCCGATCGCAATTTGTTCGGGAATTACCCAAGCGTGCACCCATCTCAAAATCACCCGCAAATCGTTAAGCGCGTTGCTGTTAACTTGCCCTCCCAAAACGCTGATCGAACCCGCAACTTTTCCGTCCAAATGCTCAAAACTCATCAAATCCAGGGCATTCTTGAGAGCACCGCTGACGCTGCCGTGGTACTCCGGCGTTGCCAAAATCAAGCCGTCGGCTTCCTTAACCGCATTCCGCAGCTTTTCCACATCCGGGTACTTCTGATAATCATTCTCGCCGTCGCAGAAGGGCAGATCGAGCGATCGCAAATCCAATATTTCAACTTCCGCGCCCAGGGCCTGCGCCCGCTCTGCCGCTACCTTCAATGCCATCTGGCTGTTGGAGCCAGCCCGCAAACTTCCACCAATGCCGACAATCTTCACCATAAGACTTAAAAACAATAACTGCTCGAGTAAAGCGTACTCATTACGATTATGATTAATGTAGCAAGTTCGATCGGCAACTGTCAAGTGAAGGGCGGCACGACACGGATTCAGACACAGATACACACACAGGACTTACGCAACTGGCATAGATAGTAAGGTGCTCTACTATCCCGAAATCCTCGATAGTCGTTCTAGAACTTCGTCCGGGACACCCTACAAGTCGATGGTCGTGTGACAGTTGGCCTTAGTCCTAACTCCACTCAATTAGACCTTGATTGTCTTGAAAAAATGCTCCATAATGAACCTCATCTAAACACAGGGCTTTATAGTCTTTCCAATAACACGGTTCGCCTTTATTCTCCTTGCGTAGCCTGACTTTCCCCCATCCAATGTAATTTATCGGACTCCTTGTTTAGATGTAAGCAATTCAAATTATTGTCGCTTTACTAATCTTGATAACGATGCTCTGAGAAAAATTTATTCCTGTTAAAAATTCTAAATCTTGTTCCGCTATTTGATAAGATTCATTATTTTTGATTAAAAGAGCATTCTTTTCCATCATTGGGTTGAGTTGACAAGACGCTTTCAACCCGAAATATTCCGCTTGATTATCTGTAATTTTGATCTAGCAGACTATGGTTTTTAGTTTTCGGCTTCTGACTGTCTCAAGGCCTGAGACTCTTGAAAAAAAAACTAGCTAGTTCTGGCCCTACTTCTTTTAAGCTTTCCTGACGTAGAAATTTTTCTCTACTTTCAAAATTTTTCAGTTCAGTTGGCTCTATATTTTTAGAAATAATTTCTGCTGCCGCTTTTAAGTGGGCTTTTAGCTGTTGTTATTCGTCGGGTGTCCTTTTCTTTCTTTCATCCTTTTTTTATGCTGTTACTAGCTTTTTCATTTTAACCCTTTTTTCATAGATTTGCAAAACTGAGATGCACCCAAGCGATCGCACTCAATCAATCAATTCCGCTTCTTCAAAAATCAGTCGAGTCGTCAACTCCAAACCAGGCAGCAACTCATCCACAATCAATGTATTATCCGTATAAACTTGACTCGAACCATCGGGGAAAAAGCTTCTTATTAAAATAGCTTCTGGATCGATTACCCAAACTCGCGTCACACCCGCAGCCAAATAATCTTTCGCCTTCTCTTCAAATTCCTTCATCGTTTGATCTGGAGAGATAATCTCAATCACCAGTTCAGGAATTGCGGGACAAGCTTGATTCCGCCGATAACTCCGCGGTAAACGTTCATAAGAAATATACAGTAAATCTGGTACAGGAGCCCAGTTTCGATCCTGACGCTTTAATAGAACCGCTAATTCTGGAAAGACTCTACCTTTTCCCCGACTCCATAGACGCAATAGGAAATTTAAAGCTCCCTGTAAACTGGAATGAAAAATTTTTGGAGACACTTTAGGAACTGCTTGACCCTCTACAAACTCATAATATACATCTCCGTCGGGCAAAGCTAGAAATTCTGCTAAAGTGAGTTGGGTTCCGATGCCTACCATGACTCCCAGCCCTCTCGCTAATTAATTGATATGTCTATTATACAAAATTTTCCAATTTTCCTAGTACCCAGATACCCGACTTCTTAAAGAAGTCGGGTATCTAACAGCCCCAAAAAATCGCAAACCCTTCATTTCAACCAAGCACGATGAGCCATCAAAGCCGAAAACGGCTGCACTCCCCGCAACTGATTCGACAGCGGCAAATGACCCCTAGGCGCGCTCAAATCCCAAATAAACTCTTGGGGATACCGCGTCCAATTATTTCCCTTCTTCCAGCCAATTAGCGGCCACAACTTATCCCAATTCTTGCCCGAACTCAGCCAAATTTCCCGCTGCACCGAAAAGCCAAATTTGCCTTCGGAATGAACTTTCCACAGCGTATTAATTGTTTGCAAATCCGCCACCGGCAAACTCTCAACTTGCGTAAAATACAGCCACTTTCTCACGGAAGCTGTTTCACCCGCCAATTCACAAAGCTTGTCTAAAGTCAAGCGATCGGCTTCTTGAAATTCCTGTAACGCCAATAATTGTTGCAGCGGAGTGTAATCAATGTTAGAGTCCGATCGCAGCGGCACAACCCCAGTGGGAAAATTCGCTTGCAAAAATGCCGTCGCTCTTTCTGAATTAGCGTTGTAAAGAATTTGGTAAGCCTTGCCCGTTACCGCAGTTGGCGATTCTGACTTGCGCTCTAATAAAAATTCCATCAATACATCCCAAGCGGAATCTGCTATGTGTTGTTGTAGCAGTTGCAGTTGAGTTTTTTCCGAACCCGATCGTAACTGAGAGCGGAATTCGGCTGTATCGGCCGCCGAGTCTAATGGAGAAGTAGAAATCGAGTCAGTCATGACAAACAATCAGCTATCAGCTATCAGCTATCAGCGATTAGCTGAAGCCCTGGTTTTTCCCCATTGTACAATGGTACTGACTCCGATTCACTTCTCTGTTTTCAGATGCCCGCGCGCGGAGCTCGCTGCCAGCTAACCCCGCCGCCCGCACTGTCGAGAGCCAATGGCAGCAATAGCAACTAAGCTTACCCTCTGAGTTTTACGATCGATGCCACTTAAAAGAGTTTTTCTTGAGCCTAATCGTCCACGATCGCAGCCCATGCAGGGAACGAAGGCGGAAAATAGTTGATATCATATTCCGAATCCTCCCACTCTTTCACCCAAAGCGGCACTGCGCCGGGGCGAGGAGTTGCCGCAAAAGTGCGTTCTTTGGCTTCGATCGTGTGAAATAGCTGTTTCAAAGTATCTCCCCGATCCAAAGCTTCGCTGAGGATGTCGTCCAAGTCAGGATCGACCCGCTTGACCCGATTTTTGTCCTCCTCAAGCCACAGAAGTTTCAAAGACTTCAGATCCCTCGGACTGAGGATGCTCTTGTAGTAGACGCGCTTGAGGGTCGCTACGGGTTCTAAAGAGCGTTCGATCCGGCGAATTTGCTGAACTCGCAGGTAGTGCCATTCCGCTAAACGCAAGCGTTCCGATGGCGCGAGGGTTTCCTTCCCCGTTGCGTGTTTGTAGTCGTAGTTAACCAAACTGCAAGCCATATTGGCCAGCAGGTGAATTAACTGTTTTTCTTTGGGTGTCGCCTGACGCCGTTCCTGGGTTCTTGTCAATACCCGCTGTCTGCGGGTAGTTTCGAGAGTATTTTCCATTGGGTTTTTACGAGATGAAATACGATTGTGCCAGATCCGAATCCCGAACATCAGAAGCTAAGAAAGTCCAGAGGCGGGGAAACTCCACCGACAGACTCGCCTCACCTGTTTATTTTCCCATTCACTGTTCTTTGAAACTGACTCCAACTCATGGGATTAGGTGGACTGATATTAGGCTCGAGTTTTAACCGCCTCCCTCGGAGGCGGTTAGGACAACAAACACAACCACAACCACAAACGCTGAGAGCGAACCACTGAGAGCGCCAATTATTTCCTGCCTTTACCGGTCTTTACTTCTTCTTGCTCCCCATCCTCATTCGTTCCAGTGTAGTTGAAGTCAGGACGACTCTCCCAAGCCGTCAAACTCCTGGTTGATGAAGGTTGTGGGACGACAGCAGTTGCGCTGGCGCTGCCTGCCTGGAAAAAGCCGATGCCCGCCGAGGTAATTACCCCTAATACTAAGATGCTGTTTTTCATGTTCGATGACCCTGATTTGCGTAGATTGACACTTTTTGGCTAACCCGATCTGTCAGAAATGGGTTGATGCAATAGCCCACTTGTCTTCTGATAAATCTGCCTGCCATAATCAATTCAGACAGGCACACCCGCTTGCGATCGGAAACGCCGGAAGTGACGTGTTACTAATGTCCACGATCATCCACCAACCCGAATCTTTTGGGTAGTGGAGCGAAAGCCATCAGGGCGTCGATCCATCAGGGAGTTATGCCATCAGGGTGCTAATCCATCGGGTAGTTAAGCCATCAGGGCGCATCTTCTACAACTAGCCACAGACTTAACTTTTATAGTTGAGCGAGTGGTTGGCCGGGCACTGACAACGCCTTTAAGAATTAAACTTTTTGTGGATTCATCCCGAAAAAGTTTGTCCTTAAGAATCCCCGCGCTTGCGGAAGTCCGGGGAGTGTCAGCAGCATGGAATTTCATGCAATCTAAGTCAACTAAAAAAACGCAGATTAACGATATCTCCCACTCAAGCAGTCCTCAGCAAAACGCTGGGGTTTTTTATTGGCAGCCATTGCTCAGCCTTTTCCTCCGGCATTCGGCAGGCGGATCTGAAGGCAGAACGTTGACGGCGCTGTGGTTATGAGTTTCCCTGGCAACATCATACCACCGGGTGAATTTTAAAGTATTATTGTAAAAAAATGTGAATTAAATGGCATTTTGGCGTTTTCAATCCGGTTGAGTGAAAATTAACATACTTATCTAAACGAGTGTGAAGAACAAGGGATCTGGGGTACGATCGCCCTCCTCCCAGCATTTCGGGCGAACGGTTGCAAAGATACGGTAAAGATTGAGAAGGAGAAAGGTGAGTTAGTAGACAATAGAGAAAGACGAACAAAAATTTTCAACCATAGTAAGGCAAGTTCAAAAAAAACAATGCAAATGCAACTGTAGGCAAACTCCAAACCCTTATTGAATAAGTCATTCCCAAGTCTTCAATGCTTTAATCTAAAATCTAAAATGGTATAAGCTGGCAATAATTGCAATTTGTAACCTTTCGATCGCACAGCATAGGGGCGTAACATCTTGATGAATTCCCAGATGACAGCAGAAGTCAACTCAACGTACCAATATCAAGTCGGAGGATATTTGCCTGCCGGTGCGCCCACCTATGTCAGGCGATCGGCTGACAGCGAACTCTACGAAGGACTAAAAGCCGGAGACTTCTGTTACGTGTTGAGTTCGCCGCAAATGGGAAAGTCCAGTCTGCTAGTGCAAACGGCCAAAAGGTTGCAAGCAGAAGGTACAGTTTTTGCCGCCATCAACTTGAGAAGCATCAGCAGCCCAGATATCTCCCCCCAAAAGTGGTATGCCGCAATCATGTACCGCATGGCAAGCAGCTTGCACCTCACAAACAGGTTTGATGCCATCAAGTGGTGGAACGATCGCGAACTGCTGTCGCCGGTGCAGCGATTAGAGATATTTATCGAAAAAGTTTTGCTCAAGTCAATTCGGCAAAATCTAGTAATTTTCATAGATGACATTGACAGCACCAGCCGCCTAAATTTCAGTACCAGCGATTTTTTTGCTTCGATCCGGGCTTGTTACTCCAAACGGGCAGAGCAACCGGAATACGATCGCCTGACTTTTGCTGTTCTCGGAGTAGCGGCCCCGTCAGAATTGATGCTAGATCCAAGCTGCAACCCTTTTAATATTGGACGGCCAATTAATCTAAGTCGATTTCAACTCGACGAAAGTTTGCCGCTAGCAAAAGGCTTGGCACTCAAAGCTTTTCGCCCTCAAAAAGTGCTCCAAGAAATATTAGCTTGGACGGGCGGCCAACCGTTTCTGACTCAAAAGCTTTGCCACTTGGTACTTGAATACGGGCCTTTTATTGGCAGAAATTGCGAAGCGCCGCAGGTTAAAAAACTGCTCAAAGACAGAATTCTTAAAAATTGGGAAGAACGGGACGAACCCCAACATTTAACAGCAATTCACGACCGCATTTTCCACAGCCGCTGTGACCTCACCAAGCTGTTAACGATCTACCAGCAAATTTGGCAACCGCCAGACCCTAAAAAACCGGGGGAATCGCAAGGAGTACCTGCCGATTACTCTCCCGAAAAAATCGAATTGCAAATGTCAGGACTGATTGTTAAATATCAGGGTAAATTAATAGTTTCCAACCTAATTTATCAGTCAGTTTTTAATCGGTTTTGGGTGGAAAAAGAACTGGGAAAATTGGCTCCGTACCGTTTTGCGCTAGCAGCCTGGCTGGCTTCCGACCGCGAAGATGAATCGCAGTTATTGACCGGGGAAAGTTTGCAGTCAGCTTTGGATTGGGCGGCCAACAAAAAATTAAGCCAAGAACACTATTGGTTCTTGAATCCCGATCGAACTTTTGGGGAAACACCGACATTGGTTGTCGCACAAGTTGCAGACAGCAGCTTAGACACAGATGCAGACAGCAGTATTCTCACCCCGCCCTCAGAGACGGTTCCAATTGGCAGCAACGAACAGAGATTGTACGATCACATCCTCTCCTGCGTGGAAACAGAATCCCCCGCACAGGTGATCGAGCGGTTCCGAAAGCTATTTATCGACGGCATGGGCTATCCCGATCGAGAGATTGAAGCAACTTTGTACAGTATAGTCTCCGTCAAGCGATCGGATCACGAGTTTAAATACATCCTCCACCGCTGCTGCTACATCCCGATCAACCGCTGGCAATTGCACTCGCAAAACAAATTGGCGATCGCCAATTTGGTAGCTTTATTTAAGCAGACTTCTCCCCGGTTTGGGAGAGAATTTTACATAGTCAAGTGCTTGCAAGAACAAATAGCATTCTTTACTAAAAGTGAAGAATTCCAGACCCTAGAGCGCTTAGTAAAAGCCGTAGATGGAGAGCCGGAACCGCAGAAACAAGATACTCATTCTCCTTTGGGCGAATTGATTTCTCGGTATCCTTATTTGTACGGGCATTCTCTGCTGAGCAAGGACAGCATTGAGGAAGACCAACAAACCATCAAAAAACTGGCATTTCAAAGACAGCGACAATTTGAAACACATTTGTCTCAATATTTAAATTATTTGGTTGAGCCGAGAAATACAGAAATAGGCATTGTGCAGCGGGCGGCTAATCCCACACTTTTGAACGATGCGGAACTGCACTTAGCTGTCAGGGAATTTGCCGGAAAAGTAACGGGCGATCGCAGCTACAAAGAAGCGGCTCAATTTTTCCTGAGAGATGCCAGACAAACTCCATCTTACGGCTCGTTTAAAGTGGATTTATATGAATATATAATATCGTCGGTCGAACCAGAATACGGCGGGCGTCAATTTAATGACCGTTTGTACAAGCAAATCAAAAATACATTGCGAGAAAATGACTCGGTGAAATTCAATAATCTATTGTTAGTTCGGACTTGCCACCAGTTGTTCAACTTCTTAGTAGTGGAAAATTCCCAACATCTCAGCCACTACGTTTTTTACGACTTGGTGTACAACCTCGGCGCCAGCCGGACAATGGGTTTACTGCTCAAACTCGTTCTACTTTCGGGCAAAGTTAAACCAGAGTTGGAAAAGCGATTTTCTATTTTGTTTAATCACTATGAAGGCAAAGCTTCTGACGAAATTATGTGGTTTGTCAAATCATTGGAAAATTTCAATGTGGCTTTGGTTGTGAATTTTGGTAAGACGGATTTGTCTTTGGTTAAACATCATCTTATTTTGAATTAAAAAAACAAACTCTCTGGTGCAGGGTTATATAATAGTATTAATTTAAAAAAATCAAGGTAAAACACATGAAAGCCTTTGAAGTCACAGGAACGATCGACGAAAAAGGTCAATTATTGCTCGATCGACCTTTAACCGCAGAAACTCCCGGCCGCGTGCGAATTATCGTCCTCTTTCAGGAACCTACAGATGAAGGTGAAGACGACCCCGACGATACTCCAGTTGAAGAAGTAAAAGCCAGTCTCAGAAGAGCGTTGCAGCAAGCCAAAGCCGGACAAACCCGACCAATCTCTGAACTGTGGGAGAGAATCGAGGCCGAAAAAAATCAATTATTGCTCGATCGATCTTTAACACTCGATATTCCGAATCTCCTGCGAATCATTCTCCTTCTTTCGGAACCTACAGATGAAACTGAAGAAGATCAAGATGATACTCCAGTTGCAGAAATAAAAGCCAGTCTCAAAAGAGCGTTGCAGGAAGCTAAAACCGGACAGCGAATACCTCTTTCTCAAATGTGGGAGGGCATCGATGTCGAATGAATCCGAACTCGTTCAGATCGATTTAACGCCTGAGTATAAGCGAAACTTGCGTGAATTATCCAAAAAAAATCGCCAAATCCGGCTAGATACTCAGCCCGTAATTGAACAAATACAGGCTGGCAATTTTATTGGCGATCGCATTCCCGGAATGGGCGAAAATTATATCATCTTAAAAGTCCGGGTGAAAAACAGCAACATCCAAAAAGGGAAAAGCGCAGGATATCGCCTGATTTATCGAGTTGAATCGCCGTCGATCGTACTTTTGTTAACCATATACTCAAAATCCGATCGCACAGACATCAGTATCAACGAAATCCGCAGCATCATCACCGACTTTGATGAAAGCCAATAGCGGTGTATTATTATTAATTTTATGATTAGCTATCTCAAAGGCACAGTGGCCGATATCGCCAAAGGCAGCAACCGCGTCATCCTGACTCTCGAAGTCAATCAAATTGGCTATGAAGTCCAAATTTTGCCCCGCGTGACCGGTCAATTGCCAGCATCCGGCGAAGTCGCCCAAATTTTTACCCACCAGCAAGTTAAGGAAGACCAAATCGTATTGTACGGTTTTGGCAGCGCGGCAGAACGCGATTTGTTTCGGCAGTTGACGAGTGTTAGCGGTGTTGGAGCTCAACTGGCGATCGCACTTCTCGATACTTTAGGATTGCAAGATTTAGTCCAGGCGATCGTCGGCGGTAACACCCGCATCCTCGCCAAAACCCCGGGCGTGGGTACAAAAACCGCAGAACGTCTCGCCCTCGAACTCAAAAGCAAACTCTCGGAATGGCGGCAGCAGGCAGGTTTGACAACGCCAGTCGCCGCCGGAGTCTCCCCAGCTATTCAAGAAGAAGTCGAGATGATCCTGCTCGCGATGGGATACACTGGGGCTGAAGTCTTGCAAGCGCTGCAAACCCTCAGTCAAGACAGCAGTTTGTCCGCCAAAGGTAATGCCGATGATTGGATACGCGAGGCGATCGCCTATTTGAGCCGATAGTTTTCTGCTTAATACTATGGTTTTTGAGTGTGCCCTGTCTCAGCGTCAGTTTGAGGAGTTTCGCACTCGCCTGCGGGGACGGGTCAATTTGGATGAAGATAACATCCGTTTTTATGCCTTGTCAACGCGGGCGATCGGGCAGGTAGAAACTTGGGGTTCTGGCCCGTCGGTGACTCAAGCGCCAACTTCGATCGTTGTCTAAAGTATTTTTTTTGACAATTGACAGCCAGGGAAATCTAGGTTAATATTACGCCATTGCTAAATTGTGATTGTAAATCACACAAGCCAATACAAACTTGTCGTGTTAATTACTATCTAAATAAACAGCACCAGTACCTAGAAAATTAAATAGATTAGAGCAGTGTTTTAGCGCTTCAATCATTTAGATGTGCGATCGCCTCGCTAAATGGCTGAAACACAGATTCTCTCGTATAGGCGGCCGTTCTATTGTCCCGTAAGGGTTTCAGGGATTTTTGAGAGGTGATTTTCGGCTCTAAGTGAGTTCAGCATCAGAGGCGATCGGAAACCGCTTCTGGAGCCTTTACTAGGCAAGCCTTTCACAACGAGGGGTCGCAATTCACTTTTCCCCGCAAGGGGATTGAAACACCCCACACCCCATCATCAGGAGGAGGAAGTTATACCCGAAGTCGCAATTCACTTTTCCCCGCAAGGGGATTGAAACCCCATTACTTGATTAGCTGCGTAGGAAGTAGTTCCTAGTCGCAATTCACTTTTCCCCGCAAGGGGATTGAAACGCAAGTTGCAACAATACCTGGCTGGACGCATAACAAAGTCGCAATTCACTTTTCCCCGCAAGGGGATTGAAACACTATGACGTAAGTTTGACCAGTAGGATCTTCTGTTAGAAGTCGCAATTCACTTTTCCCCGCAAGGGGATTGAAACATCATTAAATCATTAATAACAAATCCTTCAAGTATACTCACAATTCACTTTTCCCCGCAAGGGGATTGAAACACTTCTTTATGTTCTTTTTGTACACCATCTTTAGTTCTGTCGCAATTCAATTTTCCCCGTAAGGGGATTGAAACCTATTGATTCTGTCAATACACTGGTGTTTGTTTCTTAAAATCGCAATTCACTTTTCCCCGCAAGGGGATTGAAACTGGCCAGATGTAATCTCGGTACAGAATTGTTGCCAATGTGTCCCAATTCACTTTTCCCCGCAAGGGGATTGAAACTCACATCTGCCTGAGTTAGAGGATTTAGCGCACTTAGAGTCGCAATTTATTTGTCCCCGCAAGGGGATTGAAACTGGAAGTTGTCGGTTGTCCAATCTTCAACAGCTCCAGTTGCAATTTACTTTTCCCAGCAAGGGGATTCATATCAATTCCGGCTGCGCCGACATGATATGGAGGAGACGGCAGTGCCGTTTCCCTACCCCGATCGATTGTAGGGACTAAGGCACTGCCGTCTCCTCCGTTTGTATCTCGCTCTAGGAACTCTTGCACCAAAAAATTCATCTCGCACACTGCACCCTTGTCCATTCCCTGTGATATCATTGGAGATTGTGACATCGTACAAAAAAACATAAAATCAATTCATGCCACTTACACAACAGCGCAAACTAGAAATCATGGGCGACTACCAAACCCATGAAACCGACACCGGTTCAGCAGATGTCCAAGTCGCCATGCTGACCGATCGCATCACCAAACTCAGCGCCCACCTGAAAATCAACCAAAAAGACTTCGCATCTCGCCGCGGTTTGATGATGATGATCAGCCGCCGCAAGCGCCTGCTGGCTTACATCCAAAAAGGAAGCGTCGAACGCTACAAAGCATTGATTGCCCGTCTAGGCATTCGCGGCTAAACACCAAAGCGAAAATTTGCGACAATATTCAAGAACCTTGGACGCAAACCAAGACTGATTGAATACAAGTTCGAGATTTCAGGTTAGAGATAGAATATGTCCTCCGAACCACCCCGCCAGCGCTTACCGTTTGAACCGATCGCAAATCGCAAAAAAACGCCCAAAAAGCCCGCAGAACCCCTAGAAAACCCAGTCAAAGAAGACAAGCAGCCCCCAGCCCAAAAAACCGGGGGCAAACAGTCACAATCCATCCCAGAAGTTGTCAGCCGACGCATGATATCGCGCATAGCCTTATTTTGCGGAGTACCGACACTCCTGGGAATTTCCACCTTTTTTGTGAGTTATTTAATTGTCAGCCAGGGCTTGTTTGACCTACCCAACACAGCAGTATTATTAGTAAGTATGGGCTGTTTTGGTTTAGGAGTTCTGGGATTGAGTTACGGAGTTCTTTCAGCTTCCTGGGATGAAGAAGTTTCAGGAAGCAGTCTGGGGTGGGAAGAATTCAATACTAATTTTGGACGGATGCGAGAAGCGTGGCGTGACGCAAAATCTAAAAGTTAGTCATTAGTCATTAGTCAGCAGTCATTAGTCATTGGTGTCAACTTAAGGTAAAACCCAGTCAGAGACGGCTGTTTGACGATTAAGCCCAGATCCCCCCTAACCCCCCTTAAGAAGGGGGGGACAAGAACTTGCTCAAAGTCCCCCTTCTTAAGGGGGATTTAGGGGGATCGAGACTTAGGTAAAAACGGGATTTTTCTCACTGAATCCATGTCATAATCCGTAGTTTAGCGCAACACACAAAAGAAAAAAATATGATTATTGTAATGAAAGCCGGCACTCCAGAAGCCGAAATCGATCGACTAGACGAAGACCTCCGCACTACCTGGGGTTTGACACCAGAAAAAATAGTCGGCCGTTACAAAGTTGTTATGGGTTTGGTAGGCGACACCGCCGAGCTCGAACCAATGCAACTGCGCGAAATGAGCACCTGGATTGAAGAAGTGCTGCGCGTGGAAAAACCCTACAAACGCGCTTGTCTGGAATACCGCCAAGGAGAACCGAGTTCCGTAGAAGTTGCTACTCCTTTGGGAACTGTGACGATCGGTCTAAATCACCCGATCGCGATCGTAGCAGGCCCTTGCTCGGTCGAAAACGAAGAAATGATTGTCGAAACGGCAATGCGCGTCAAAGCTGCTGGTGCTCATTTTCTGCGGGGTGGCGCGTACAAACCGAGAACTTCCCCCTACGCTTTCCAAGGTCACGGCGAGAGTGCTTTGGGATTGCTGGCGGCGGCCCGGGAAGCCAGCGGTTTGGGAATTATCACCGAAGTTATGGATGCGGCGGACTTAAGTGCGATCGTCGAAGTAGCCGACGTGGTTCAAGTCGGGGCGAGAAATATGCAGAATTTCTCACTGTTGAAGAAAGTCGGAGCTCAAGACAAACCCGTTTTGCTGAAGCGCGGCATTTCCGCAACCATTGAAGAATGGTTGATGGCTGCCGAGTATATCATGGCTTCTGGCAATCCCAACGTGATTTTGTGCGAGCGCGGAATTCGCGGGTATGACAGGCAGTATACGCGGAATACGCTCGATTTGTCGGCGGTTCCTGTGTTGCGAACCCTGACTCACTTACCGATTATGGTTGACCCCAGTCACGGCACCGGTTGGGCGCAGTTTGTACCGTCAATGGCGTTTGCTTCGATCGCCTCCGGTACAGATTCGCTGATGATAGAAGTGCACCCGAATCCCAAAAAAGCTTTGTCTGACGGGCCGCAATCTTTAACACCGGATCAGTTCGACAAGTTGATGGAAGAATTGGCGGTGATTGGTAAAGTCATGAACCGTTGGCCGCAACCCGTGCCTGTTTTGGCATAGAAACAGGCGAAACGCGTAAGCTAAAATGCGATCGCGGTTAAATCCCCGATTTCTTTAAGAAGTCGGGGATTTTGTTATTCGGTTTTTGGAATAGAGGCCCAGGGGCGATCGTACTTCTAGGAAAGTTTGGAAATTTTGTATAATTGATATTTGAGTTAATTAGTGAGAGGGCTGGGAGTCATGGTAGGCATCGGAACCAAACTCACTTTAGCAGAATTTCTAGCTTTGCCCGACGGAGATATATATTGTGAGTTTGTAGATGGTGAAGCAGTCCCCAAAGTGTCTCCAAAATATTTTCATTCCAGTTTACAGGGAGCTTTGTGTCGCCTGATTCGTTTATGGTGTAAAGGACGCGGGCGAGTGCTTCCAGAATGGGCAATTTTGTTAAAACGTCAGGATAAAGATTGGGTACCTGTTCCCGATTTAACGTACATTTCTTATGAACGTCTGCCGAAAAGTTGGCGGCGAAATGAAGCTTGTCCCGCAATTCCTGAACTGGTGATTGAGATTATCTCTCCCGATCAAACGATGAAGGAATTTGAAGAGAAGGCGAAAGATTATTTGGCGGCGGGCGTGACGCGAGTTTGGGCGATCGATCCAGAGGCTATTTTAATTAGAAGTTTTTTGACCGATGGTTCTAGTCAAGTTTATACGGATAATACACCGATTGTGGATGAGTTGCTGCCTGGTTTGGAGTTGACGACTAGACAGATTTTTGAAGAAGCCGAATTGATTGATTGATTGATTGAGTTATATCAAATCCGGCTGCGCCGGAATGATATAGAGGACACGGCAGTGCCGTTTCCCTACCGTAATTTATTGTAGGGACACGGCACTGCCGTGTCCTGATTTCGGGTTATATTAATTCCGATGCAACCGGAATTGATATTACTCATTGAATTAGCGAGCACTTTGATTTAAGATTGTTTGAATTTGATTTTGTACTTGTTCGAGTTCTCGACGTTTGTCAGCCAGCCAAACCTTTTCGGCTTCGCATTCTGCTTGATTTTGGCGATCGCGCTTTTCCTGCTGTTCTAATAAATTTTCCCACAGCGACATTGCTTGTGCGATTGCACCGCTACTCGTCTCAACTCTTTCTTCAAATACTACAATAGACCTCCTGCGAAAATATCAAGTACTCGCCTGTTGTAATGATAAATACAGGTCATAATTGTAAATTCCTGCAATTA
>NZ_JAUBPE010000088.1:0-28141 GCF_036700565.1 Microcoleus pseudofavosus SVA1_A4 | reverse complement strand
TTAATTAATCCGAAACATCTTAAAAACTGGTTTACTAATTGCTGCTACTGTACCTCATAACATCCGGAAGTGCTGTAAAAAATATTAGAGCGACCAAACTAGAAGTTGACCGACAGAAATTGTATGATAGAGACTACCAGAGATGGATTGAAACCACTGTGGAAAAGTTGCCGGTAGTAGGGCAAAAAACTCGATCGCCTCCTGGTAAGTGACATTGAATGCAACTGCTGGCAACAATCTCCCCAACAGGCGGGAGCGGCGAAATTATTAAAACAAGTATCTATACTCTTGACATTTATACAAAAATGATATTAAGATGTCTGGTAAAACCCGTATTTCCCCCTCGCATCAACTCCAAGCCGGGGTAAGTTTTCAAGACGATACCTTAAATATCAGTGGTATCCTATCAGAATTATTATTGAAACGCAGAACGACACAATAGTAGCAGTACCGCTAACATCACACTTATGTCTGACTCTCCTCCATCCCAAATCTCCCCAGAAACCGCACCGGAAAGTGCTGCTACCGAAAACCGCAGTGCCAAAACTCGGCAACTGTTGGGCATGAAAGGGGCCGCTAGCGGGGAAACATCCATCTGGAAGATTCGCTTGCAACTGATGAAACCGATTACCTGGATTCCCTTAATTTGGGGCGTGGTGTGCGGGGCTGCGTCTTCTGGAAACTATGTTTGGAACCTAGAGAATTTCTCGATCGCAGCAGCTTGTATGTTGATGTCAGGGCCGTTGCTGGCCGGGTACACTCAAACTTTGAACGATTTTTACGATCGCGATATCGACGCCATTAACGAGCCCTACCGTCCGATTCCCTCCGGTATCATCTCGATTCCCCAAGTAGTAACGCAAATTTTGGTATTATTAGCCGCAGGCATTGGGGTGGCCTATGCTTTAGATTTGTGGGCAGGTCATGAATTCCCCACAATGACTGTTTTGACTCTCGGCGGCGCGTTTCTAGCTTACATCTACTCTGCGCCCCCGCTGAAACTCAAGCAGAATGGCTGGTTGGGAAATTATGCCCTGGGTGCTAGTTACATTGCCCTGCCTTGGTGGGCCGGTCAAGCTTTGTTTGGTACACTAGATCCGACCATTATGATTTTGACCCTGTTTTACAGTTTGGCAGGGCTGGGAATTGCGATCGTCAATGATTTCAAAAGTGTCGAAGGCGATCGGCAATTAGGGTTAAAATCTTTGCCAGTGATGTTTGGCATCGGCACCGCAGCTTGGATTTGCGTGTTGATGATAGACATATTTCAAGCTGGGATTGCAGGCTACCTGATCGGCATCCACCAAAACCTTTACGCTGTCATTCTCCTGCTGCTGATAATTCCCCAAATCACTTTTCAGGATATGTACTTTTTGCGCAATCCCCTGGAAAATGATGTTAAATATCAGGCAAGTGCTCAGCCTTTCCTGGTGTTGGGTATGCTGGTAGCAGCCTTGGCACTGGGTCATGCTGGTTAAGAATAATTTTGAGTTGTGAATTTTGAGTTAAATAGTTTTTAATTCAAAATAGATAACTCAAAAGTATGCACAGTGTTCTTGAAGCAAAAATGTCAAGTTAAAAATTAAAAATTGAAGAGGGCTAGCCTTTTTAATTTTTAATTTTTAATTTAAATTGATGAGGTTTGAAGGTCTGAACGTGGCAGAATTTTTCTCAAATATCAAAGATAAATTGAGCAAAGTCACTAACGCAATAAGCGGTAATTCCGATCGAGAATCGCTTAATGCTGCGCAGGGCAATGAGCTCAAGTCGCCGGAATCGGAGGCGGAATTTTCTACACGGACAACGGATGAGCGATCGGAGTATGTGGTAGAAGAAGATCCTGCACCCCTAGAAGAGTCGGAATTAAATTGGGAATTAGACCCGGAAATTCAGAGGTATCAAATAATTAAGCGCGATTGGGAAGGGTTGAAGCGCTTAATCGCTTGGTTGGAAATTGAACCTCAAGTTACCAGCTTGCAAACCAAGGGAAAAGAATTGTTGCGGCCGGGATTGAGTTTGCTGGAAACTAAATTACCCCAAAAATCGGATAGTAGCGAATTGCCGGAAAATAGCGCACCGCAGACTACCGAACTGCCGGAAAATAACGAACTATCGGAAAATAGCAAACTTCAGGGAAAGTTAAAAAAAATCCTGTCCCGCCCCCCTAGATTTTGGATAGGAATAGTTGTTGCCAGTATAGGCGGGGGCGCTTTAATCTACGGTTTATGGATTTTGCACACCTTAGACAAAGGTTTGCCGGATGTTAACGATTTGTCAGCGTTTAACCGCGACGGAACGCTGACAATTAAGGCGGCAGATAATACTATTTTGTTGCAGTCGGGGCCTGCAACTAGAGATAAACTGAAACTTAAAGAAATTCCCGAACTGTTGGTTAAAGCTTTTATTGCCATAGAAGACCGCCGTTTTTACAAACATCGCGGGGTGGATTATCAAGGTATTGTGCGATCGATTATTTCTAATTTGATAGAGAGAGATTTAGTGCAGGGCGGCAGTACAATTACGCAACAATTGGCTCGCGTTGTTTTTCTCAATCAGGAAAGAAGTATTAGGCGGAAGGTTCGGGAAGCTCTTTTAGCTCAGAAAATAGAGCGGGAGTTGAGTAAAGACCAAGTTTTAGAAAGATATTTAAATCTAGTTTATTTGGGTTCGGATGCCTACGGAGTGGCAGATGCAGCTTTGGTTTTCTTTAGCAAAACAGTCGATAAATTAACTTTGGCAGAGATGGCAACTTTGGCGGGTTTGCCGCCGGCACCGAGCGAATATTCGCCTTTAGTTAATCCCGATATTGCTAAGAAACGCCGCAATCTTGTGCTGAAACAAATGCAGGAAGCGAAGGTAATTACAGAGGTTCAGGCGAAGGAGGCAATGGCAGAACCTATGGCGGTTAAACCAAGTCCGCCGAAGCGATTTAATGTAGTCGCGCCTTATTTTGCTAGTTACATTCGGAGGGAATTGCCGCGCTATGTTTCTCAGGATGCTTTGGAAGCTGGCGGTTTGACTGTCGAGACGACGGTGGATTTGAAGTGGCAGAAAATAGCGGAACAGGTGGTTAAAAATGCGATCGAAGTTGATGGCCGCAGTCAGGGTTTTGAACAGGCGGCTTTAGTTTCTATGGACACTAAAACTGGGGAAGTTAAGGCCCTCGTCGGCGGTGGAAATTTTAAGGAAAGTCAGTTTAATCGTGCTACGCAGGCTTTGCGACAGCCCGGATCGACGTTTAAGGGGTTGGTTTATGCGGCGGGCATCGGGGCGGGTTTTTCGCCTTACGACAGCTATGAAGATGAGCCAATTATTTTCGACGGCTATCAACCCAATAATTACGGGAAAAAGTTTAGCGGTTGGCGATCGATGTCGGACGCTTTGAGGGCTTCGGTGAATGTGGTGGCGGTGAAGGTGTTGATCGATGTCGGGTTTGAACCAGCGATCAAATTAGCCCACGATATGGGAATTAAGTCTAAATTAAGTCCGATTTATTCTTTGGCTTTGGGATCTTCTGAGGTGAATTTGCTGGAGTTAACTAATGCTTACGGTACTTTAGCGTCGCAAGGTACTTTTATTGAAGCCCACGGAATTAAGCGGGTGATTAATCAGCGGGGAGATGTGATTTATCAGGCTAAATTTAAACCGAAGCGGGTTTTGGATAAGGATAGTGCTGCGATTACTACTTGGATGTTGGAGGGTGTGGTGACTGGGGGTACGGGCGGGCCTGCTGCTTTGCCCGATCGCGCTGTTGCTGGCAAAACTGGTACTTCGGAAAACGTGCGGGATTTGTGGTTTATCGGTTATATTCCGCAGGTGGTGACTGGGGTTTGGCTGGGGAATGATGACAATTATCCCACCTGGGGAACTAGCGGTACGGCGGCGTATAATTGGCGCGATTTTATGAATCAAGCTGTTAAGGGAATGCCGGTTGAGAAGTTTCCGAAGTTGCCGGAGTTGGAAGGCAGAAAAGGGAGTATTAAGGCAAAGCCGGTGAAGCCGAATGAAATTATTCGGGGAATGATTGTGAATGAGGATGGGGCGATCGTGCCTTACAATCCCAATCCTGAACCCCGGCATCGCGAGTGGCAAGAGCCTGCTTATCAAGAGCCGGCCTATCAAGAACCTGCTTATCAAGAGCCGGGATATTAAACTATCGGTTTGCAGTAAGGAATTTAGTCCTTTTTCAATTGCTTTAGCCTCACCATAAAAAAGCCGTCCATGTGATGTCTGTGCGGCCACACTTTCACCCATCCTTCGGGTGATGGCTGTACGGGTAAATCAATTGTTGGCGGTTCTATTTGCCAGTGAGGGTTGCTGTCTAAGAACGATCGAATAACTGTTTCATTTTCCAAGGGATGAATTGTGCAAGTTGCATAAACTAATACGCCGCCGGACTTGACAAATGTGGCTGCATTTGCTAGCAATTCCGATTGCAATTGGGACTGTGTTTGAATGTTTTCGGGCGTGTGCCGCCAGCGGGCGTCGGCGCGGCGGTGGAGGGTTCCGAGACCGGAACAAGGTGCGTCTAATAAAACTTTATCTGCGAGGTTAACAAACTCTGGGAAATGGCGGCTGTCTCCGGTATGAATTTTAATGGATTTCATCTGAAGTCTGTCTGCATTTTCTTTAAGTTTTTTGAGTCGGCTGGCGGTTTTGTCGCAGGCATAAATTGTGCCTGTATCTTGCATTAATTCGGCGCTGTGGGTGGTTTTTCCCCCTGGCGCGGCGCAGGCGTCGATAATGGTTTCCCCTGGCTGGGGCCCTAGTAAATGGGTGACTAATTGAGCGCTGCTGTCTTGAATTGTCCACCAACCTTCGCTGTATCCGGGGAGGTTTTGAATTGCGCCGGTACTGCTATTTAGTCTTAAAGCTTGGGGCAATTTGGGTATTCTGCTAGTTGAGATGTTTTGGGTTTTGAAGGCAGCTTCGATTTGGGCGATCGAGCTTTTTAAGGGATTGATTCTCAGGTCAATTGTGGGGGATTGGTTGAACCATTCACAGAGTTGTTCGGTTTCAGTTTCGCCTATTTGTTCGATCCACAATTTTACCAGCCATTCGGGGAAGCTGTGCAGAGTTCCTAGGCGTTCAACGGTTGATTTATAATTAGTAACTGTTAATGGGTTTAAGTCGTTATCTGTTAAACGAATGTATTGTCGCAACAAACCGTTGACAAAACTGCTGAGTCCTGAAAATCCGTTTTCTTTTGCTAGTTGAACGGTGGTGTTGACGGCGGCGGAGGGGGGAATGTGGTTGAGATATTGGAGTTGATATAAGCCTAAATGTAGGATGGTGCGGAGTTCGGGCGGTTGTTGGGAGGATTTCTTTGTGGCTAGTTTGTCGATGATAAAGTCGATCGATCGCATTCTCCTGACGCTACCATAGACTAATTCTGTGACTAAACGGCGATCGATGTCGTTGAGTTGAGAATTGCGGAAAGCGCGATCGAGTGCGGCATCTGCGAATGCACCGCGGCGGTGGACTTCGCGGAGTGCGAGAAAGGCTATTTGGCGAGGATTTTGCATAATTAAGATATGGGGGCCTAGAAACCGGGTTTTTTACGATCAGCGCGTTACAGCCCGCAGATTTGGTGAAAAACCCATTTTCCGATCGCCCGCGATTCGAGGACTATTATAATCTCAAATGTCCTCTGGATTTATGCCCATTTCTCGGAGTTTTTCTGAAAGGCGATCGGCTTTTTGCTGTACTAACTCTTTCTCCTCTCGTTCTTGTTCCATTTGTTGCTGTGTTAGTTCCATTTGTTGCTGCGCTAATTCTTTTTCTCTTGACAACTCCACATAAGACAAAAACTTCAGTCCGTCAGGCTGATAAATTTCCAAGTCTCCCGATGCAGTTTCAAAACGTGTCTGCAAACGCGGACTTACCCAACCCTCCATTGATTCAATATAGTTGAGTTGTCCGTCACTTCGCAGCCAACCTATTAACTCATTATCCTCTGGATCGTAGACATAATATTCTTCGACTCCATAATTCTCGTAGAACTTAAACAGCTTAAACATTGCTGTCATTCGGTTTCCCGGCGAGATGATTTCAAAGACAACTTGCGGCGCGATATTATCTTCAAGCCACTGTTGGTAGGAACCTCTGTAACCTTTTGGTCTGCCAAAGACTACCATAGTATCAGGTGCTTGGCGAGTTTTGTTATCTCCTTCGACGGGATACCACAGCAAATCACCTGCTACAAAGACATTTTCGTTGTCTTTGAATAAGGCATCTATCCCGCCTTGAATTTTTACGATTAATTGGAACTGTTTGGTATTGTCAGACATGGGTTTTCCGTCGCTGTCTGGGTAGATGATTTCTGGCAAAGTTTGAGTGGGAATTGTTGCTGTCATGGGGATGACTCCATTGCTAGTAGCATCAATTTCTATTTTATACCTATTTTATAGGACGCAGGGGGCCCAGAAACCGGGTTTTTCACGAAAAGACTTCGTTGCAATCGGCATATTAGGTAAAAAACCCGGTTTCTTTGTCGGAGTGCGTAAGTCCTGTTTTACTTATTTGGGTTTGGTTGACACCAATGGTTCTAATAAATTGCGTTCTTCTATGGCAAGTTCTAGCAAAACTCGTCTGTCGCCCTTTGTTTCCTTATAGCGGACGGCCGCATCCAGCAGGCGGATGGGAATTTTGAATTGTTCGTCGTAGTTGCTGGTTGGTTCTCGCCACAATTCTAACCAAGTGCGTGCGGCTTTTTCGCTTACCATTTCTGACATTAGCACGGGGATGTTTCGCACAATTCCCTGTCCTAAGACTGAGAGATATTTGTGTTTTTCGTAAACTGCAATCAGGCTGGTGATGCGAGTCTGACATATCGCTTTATCCTGCGTGTTCGCGAATAGGTTGTTGATAATTAACTTGGCATCATCTGCCTCAGCTTCATCGCCTGGTTCTAGGCGTTGGAATGCGTCGTCTAAGGCGGCGATGCCTTCATCCCAACGATTTAATCCGAGAATGGCAATGGCACGGTTGAAGAAGACAGATGAAGATTGATCACCAAGTTCGATCGCTTTATCGCAAGATGCTAAAGCTTCTTCATAGCGGCCGAGTTTGCCTAGCACCCAGCCTCGGCTAAACCAAGCCCACTCATAATTGCTGTCAAGTTCGATCGCCCGATCGTAAGATTCTAAAGCTTCTTCATAGCGTTTGAGGTTGTCGAGTACATCGCCTCGCCACCCCCAAATAGACTGATAATTGGCATCAAGTTCGATCGCCCTATCCAACGATACTAAGGCTTCTTCATAACGTTTGAGTGTATCGAGTAAAAGACCTCGAAGAAACCAAACCAACTGATCATTCACATCAATTTCGAGCGCCCTATCGTAAGATTCTAAGGCTTCTTCATAGCGTTCGAGGTTGTTGAGTGCATTACCTCTTTTAGCCCAAGCCCACTTATAATTGGCATCAAGTTCGATCGCCCGATCGTAAGATACTAAAGCTTCTTCATAGTGTTTAAGGTTTTTGAATACATTGCCTCGGTTAACCCAAGCCCACTGATCGTTGGCATCAAGTTCGAGCGCCCGATCGTAAGATTCTAAGGCTTCTTCATAGCGTTCGAGGTTGTTGAGTACATTACCTCTGTTAGCCCAAGCCCACGGATAATTGGCATCTAGTTCGAGCGCCCTATCGTAAGATTCTAAAGCTTCTTCATAGCGTTTGAGGTTGTCGAGTACATCGCCTCTGCTAGCCCAATCCCACGGATCATCCTCGTCAAGTTCGATCGCCATATCAAAGGATTCTAAGGCTTCTTCATAGTGTTTGAGGTTGTTGAGTAGATAACCTCGCTTAGCCCAATGCCACGGATCATCCTCGTCAAGTTCGATCGCCCTATCGTAGGATACTAAGGCTTCATCATAGTGTTTGAGGTTGTCGAGTACATCGCCTCGATTCGCCCAAGCCCTCGCATAATTGGAGTCACTTTCAATAGCCTTATCTAAACATTCTAATGCTTCATCGTAGCGTTTCAGGCTATTTAAACAGCGTCCCTTTTCTACCCAATCCCTTGCTTCGCCGCGACTTGCTACCAATTTTTCCGCATATTCTAAAGCCGAAACATAGTCTTTCTGTTCAATACAATTTTGAATTTCATCAAAATAAGCCTTCAGACGCGGGTCTTCCTCATTTCTCTCAATAGCCTCAAGCGCCCGCGTATAATATTCTCGTTCCATCACAGCATCAGGTGGAATCGGTTTCAAACCTTGCCGATACATAAAATGACCTTCTTTCTCCGCCCAATCAACATCCGCCATCCTCAATCCCAATCGCTGCTGCAATTCTTTCCGCGTATACCAAACCCGAATAAAATCCACAATTAATGGAATCGGTTGATTTCGCTGCTTCTTTACCTCCAGACAAAAACGCATCAATGGTTCCCGCCATTCATACCACGATTCCCGTCCAATTTCTTCAGTTTTGACATAACCCTTATCTCGCAAATCTTTAAGTTGACTAGATACAGTTCGCTGCGAAATAAAACAGCGTTTAGCAATTTCTTTTACTGGTGCAGCACCACCTCGCTCGCACAAAAAGTCAACTATCTTTCGCTGCTGATTTGAAAGATATTTCATCTTATCCTGATAGTAGGGCGTGAGGCTGTCCAGCATTTCCATGAACGGTTCTACCAATTTATCTAGCGATTCAGGAGTCATCAGAAAAGCCGAAAAAACAATATAGACGCGAGGACTGCCACCAGAAAGGTAATGCACAACTTTAATGCGATCGCGCCCGGTTGGACTTTGAATAAAAGATGCTAAATCACTATTCCCTTCTAACTTGGCAATATGATTTAATAAAGCTACAGCATCATCGAGCTTAAACTCATCTAATTCATGTAAATCAAAAAAATCATAAAAAGGATTATTAGAGAGCTTGACTCCATCAAACAAACTTTGTGATGTTGCCAAAATTGTCAAAAATGAATAATTTTGAATATACGCCCTCAACTGCTTCTGCCCGAAATCCCCCAAGCCGCTAAACACGTCCTCTAAATTTTCGACAATCAACAACAGCACCCGCTTGCCAACAAAGTCTCTCAGCAATTCTGCCGCCTTAAATTCAGCTTGCTCCGGCGACAAATCATAAAGCTTTTCAACATCATCATGTAACTCAGCTTCATATTCTGCCTTATATTCTTTAGCAAGTGCCCGGAATATTCCCCGCAATAAATCCAAAAAAGACGCAATCCCCCATTCCTCTTCTTGCAGCCACGCAATTAGTAATTTATCCCGCAAATCTTCCATCTTAGCTACGCGGTGATAAATCAGGGAAACCAAGTGCGTTTTGCCAATGCCCCGCGGCCCAATTAGCAATTGAAAATGCTTGTTATCTGTTAGGGCGCTCACCCGAATTAGCTCTACTAAATGTTCTGCCAGTGCGTGACGCTGTACTAAGATAGCTTCCAGGGTTTCTGGTGACATCAAGCTAGGAGTAAATCGAGAGATAAATGTATTTTTCATAATATCTATTGGGTTTAACTGGTTCCCCGGCTGTGCCTGGGAACCTATATCTAGAGGCTCTGGCTCGTCGGTTGCGGAGAAAAACAGGAGGCAGAGCCTCCGGATCAGCGTCCCCAGGCAGAGCCGGGAAGGAGAAAATGCTTGTTATACAAGGCTTTTAGAACTTATACGTCTAATTTACCATATGTTAAAAAAAGATACGTCTAATTTACCATATATTTAAAAAAAGATACGTTAGTTTTGGTTGGATATTTGTTGTATATTTTTAAAAGCAGTGTTAGACTGCCGTTAACAAGCAAACAAGCGCCCCTAGCTTTTACTAGAGACGCTTTCGATCGCTTGTTTTTTTCAGAGCGACTGGCTGGCACCAGAAACGCTCGTTAATTTCCCATTTTTACGGTCTGTGTACAGACCAAGGAGTTTATATGTCTGATTTTAGCACCAACCAAGTCATTCTGGTTTCTACGGCTCCAACTGATTCGGCAACACCGCCTGAAACTGGAGGTTTCATGCCTTTACTGATGTACGGGGGAGTTGCAGTAGCCGTGATTTTTGCGATGGCTTACTTTTCCCAAACTTTGCTCAACTCAATTACTCAGTTGACCAAAACCCTGAACAAAAAACACAAATAATCACTGGTTCCCTGGTTCCCCGGCTCTGCCTGGGAACCGATATCCAGAGACTCTGCCTCGCAAGTCTCAGACTCGCGGGAGGCGGAGCCTCCAAATCTACGTCCCCAGGCAGAGCCTAGGAACAAGAAAAAATCTGAAAAATATTCCTTAAGACTTGTTACAATACACAAAACTTCATACTTTCCCCAACACTGGATGACCTTTTTCAACGCCTCCGAACCCCTAATCCGCTGCAAACAGGAACATCTCGACGTACAAGACCGCGAAGGCCTGTTGCAACTCCGCTGGCAAATTGGAAATATTACTCTTTTCTCAGGACTTTATACCCGCATCGACCAAACTTTTCTGCTTTGGGGTTTGGTAACAGGGGGGATTTTTTTCACTGCTCAGTTTGTCCCGCTCAGTTGGAGCTTTCAGGCGATTCTGTGGTCAACAGTGACTCTAATTGGCACTGCGGGAATGGCTGTTTTGACTTTGTTTTGGGTAAGAGTCGAGCGAGTTAGCTGGATTCTTTACTCTTGGGCGATTTTGATGATTGCTGGTTTGGTTCTGACGGATTGCAGTATTTTTGCCGGTTGGGGAGGTTTGTTGCTGCACCTTTGCGATTTGTGGTTGGGATTGAGCGCGATCGGCTATTTTTGTACTGGATGCGGTTTGCGATCGCGCACTTTTCTCCTGATCGGACTAACTCATTTATTTAGCATCCCTCTACTAACATTAGTTGCACCTTGGCAATATCTAACCACAGGCATAATTATGGCCGGCTGTTTGTTGTTATTGTCAGAATTGCAGTGGGATATGCGATCGCCGATCGACAATACTTTGCTAAGCGAAGAACAGAAAGAATTTAACCGAATTCAACAGCAACTGCGGCAGAGCGGCGCGATTGTATCCAAATAAATCAAAAATGTAAAGAATTCTGTACAACAGCTAACACTTTCCACAAATCCAACACAATAGAAAGATACAGCATCAATAAAAAACAAACTTTAACCAGAACAGGTGTTTTGCTGTTTTACCTGTGAATCGCCAACTTTAGGAGAACGGTGTCCGGGAGGCGACTGGCTAACAATGCTGTACTTGCGACGATAAAAGTTGATTCCGGTTGACAGTAGTTGTTGAAATCAAAAAGTGGTGCAGGGTTTTTACCGTTTCCCCTGCTTCGCAGTCTCCGAGGAGAGGCTAAACCCTCTACCAGAACAGCCTGACGAGATTGGCACAGGTTTTGACAGTTGCTCAGGCGGATTTTTGAGTTCAGTGTTTAAGAAAATTGAGAAAATGCTCGCTTAGGAGCCTTGCAGGACTTACTATTAAACAAGTCCTGCTTTATGGTGGGAAATTTAAATTATGTTTTTCTCAGGCGTGCGTTTTCGCAAAATCTCTCGCACTTCCATGATAATCTGTCCCAACATATTTTTGCCGCTGCCATCTTTCCCGCAACCCCAATAGTAATCTCCCGGTGCATTTTCGACTATTTCCTCATCGCCAGTAGCGAGTAAAGTTTCTCTAATTTCGGCATGAGTTTCAAATTTGCGGAGTACAGCTTTTCGCATGATATCATCTTTGACTTGTTCCCAATCTTTGCGGAGGGGACGAGAGCGATCGCGTCCCATTTTTGCTGCATCTTTCGGCGTTTTTGCTTGGCGAATTTGGTCGCAGTGAGCCGTTGAGGGAAACTTTTGTGCTTGAAAATAATGCTCGCTAGTTTGCCAATATTCTCCGTCTAACTCGAATCCATGACTGGAAAAATTAGAAAAACAGCCATAAGGTTCTTCTCTGTTGGTATAAAAGTAAATCGTCATTTGAAATATAGCGGGGTTGGAATTATATCAGATACTATAATTATAACATTGATTTTTAATTCAATTGTGATATAATTGTACTAAGCGTACTATTCTGCCATTGAGCGATCGCACTCAATAGCCGTAACTTCCGCATAAATTATGCAGTTTGTCGGGGAGTATACTTAAAAATAAAAACAGGGTTAGTAGTAAAAATGAGTTTACCCACGCCAAGAGGTCGTCAAAAAGAAGTCCTCTACCTACCAGCACAAGGACACCTCGCAATTTTAGGAACTGCGGGCAGTGGCAAGACAACGCTAGCCATTTTGCGGGCTGCTTATCTTGCCAATCCTAAAACCGAGCATTATGGCAAAACGCTTTTAGTGACATATAATAACACTTTAGTTTCTTACTTAAAACGTCTTAAAGACCCTCAACTTGATAAGGTTGTCATAGAAAATTATCACAAATTTGCTAGAGGTTATCTTGCATCTCGTGGTAAGTTATCGAGTAATTCGATTCTTAGTGACCCCGACCGGCGCGAGCAGTTAATTAATCAAGCGGTGGCTACAATATCACAAAAGTATGGGATAAATTCTATATTTATCAATCCTTTGCAAGTCTTTTCAGAAGAAATTCGCTGGATAGCGCAGCACGGTATTACTAGATTGGAAGCTTATAAAGACTTTCAGACTGTCGGAGGTGTTGGCACTCGCATAGAATATAAAGATCGAGAGCCAATGTTTGAAATATACCAAACTTATTGCAAGCTGCGCCAACAATCGGGTATGCAGTATGACTGGGATAATTTAGCTAGCGCTGTTTGTGCAGAATTAGAGACTGATGGCTCACCGCGTCGCTACCGACACATTATAATTGATGAAGGGCAAGATTTTTCTCCACAAATGATTCGCTCTTTAGCTAAAGCTATTCCTCCCAACGGTTCGCTGACATTTTTGGGAGATGTTGCGCAACAAATTTACGGACATCGTATGTCCTGGCGAGATGCAGGATTAAGTATCGAAAAAATATGGGAATTTAAAGAAAACTACAGGAATACCAAACAAATTGCCCAGTTAGGTCTAGCAATTTCACAAATGCCATACTTCAGGGAGGTACCTGATATCGTGGAACCTGTTTCGCCAATTGCTGACGGGCCGAAGCCGACTCTTGTTAAACATTCCTCTATCGAGCAGGAAATCGAATTTGTTGTTCAACAGGCTTTACAAATAGCAAGGACACAGAGTGTGGCTATTTTGGTACGCGATCGTCGTTATTTAAATAGGATTACTCCACGTCTTAAGAGAAGTGTCAATCTTGATGAAGAGATCAGAGCATGGAAGCCACAACAGGGTATCCAATATTACGGCACTTATCATTCAGCAAAAGGACTTGAGTTCGATACAGTTATATTGCCATTTTGCGACAATGAACTGTTGCCAGATCCAGAAGCAGTAAGAGCTTTTGGCGAGCCGGATGCAATGGATCAAGCTGGACGTTTACTGTATGTTGGAGTTACCAGAGCGAAAACCCGTTTGATCCTAACCTATAGCGGAGAAATTACGCGCCTTATGCCAACTGATATAAGTCTTTACGAAAGGGTACTGCCATGATAGAACAGATTAAGCAAGAGGTAGAACTTCGAGGAATAACGCGGCTTTGTCACTTTACTCCGTCGCGCAACCTGGGGCATATTTTGACTGGAATAACTGGAATTTTAGCAACAAAAAAGTTACAGAAAGATGAACGCAGTGTTTTTACGCCAACAGACCTTGAGCGACTAGATAGGCATGAGGAATATATCTGTTGTTCAATTGAATATCCCAATGCCTGGTATTTCGACATAGCGAAATCAAAAGATGAATTGTTTAAAGATTGGGTAATCTTGTTTATCAACCCTAAGTACCTCTGGTTATCCGGTACTCGCTTCTGTCCGCGAAATGCTGCATCGGGTTATGGGAGGAGTGTTGCAGAAGGTAAGGAGGCGTTCTTATCCATGTTTGCTCAATCTGTTTCAGGGGCTGGTAACAGAACTTTCCCCCGTTCTAATACTCATTTAGTTTGCTGTCCTACAGATAACCAAGCTGAAGTTTTAATACCCGACCAAATTGGAACGGCGGATATTTTGGCGATCGCAGTGCCAACTGAAACGCAGGCAAAAAACGAAGCTGTACGCCTTAGCATTCTCGGTGAACCGGGAGATAGATTCAATTTTGTAATTGCACCAACCCTGTTTGACAAACAGATTTTGAGCAATTCTATTCGCTCGGGTAAGCGACCCATAGAAAAAGATTGGATACTGAGGAATGAAATATGAACAACGATAACCGCTACAACCTAAATAGGATTTCGCTAATAGCTAAAGGACAAGGTGCATTTCTTGGTGCAGCAGTTGGCGATGCACTGGGATGGCCGCAGGAACCAGAAGCAAAGAGAGCTGATAAGAAGAATGCTTTTTCTGCTGAATCTCCAGTAAATGAATTTCAACAATGGGTGCGGAAATCAGGGGGTCAATATTACCCACATGAAGAAGTCATTCTGGCAGGAGAGTATAGTGACGATACGCAATTGATTTTATGCACTGCTAGAAGTTTGCTGCACGGCGATCAGTGGTGGCATCACTTTACCAAACGGGAGTTACCCACCTGGACTCGTTACGAACGGGGAGGTGGTGGAGCGACAAAAAGAGCAGCACAGAAATGGCTTGCCGGACAACAGCCTTGGTTTTCTATTGAAAAGGATAAAAAGCAGTATTTTGAGGCTGGCGGTAATGGGGTGGCGATGCGAATTATGCCGCACTGTTTGTTGGGTGCAACCGACACAGATTTTGGAAATATTGCTAAAAATATCGTTGCTAATGGTGTCTGCACGCACGGTCATCCTAGAGCTTTAGTTGGGGCACTTGCTTACGGTTTCGCTGTCTGGGTTGCCTTTCAAAATACAGGTACTCTCCCATACGGTGCAATTATCGAAAAGGTACTGTCTGGAGTTGACTCTTGGTCGCTGCTGCCAGATTTAGATAATATTTGCCCAAGTTGGAGGTCTTCTGCTTTTGAGGTAAGTGGCGGACAGTATGAGGAGTATTGGCAAAATACAGTTAGAGAAATGCTGCAATTCCTCGAACTATGCCAAAAGGGAATGAAGCAAGGAGCGCTGCCTGTTGAAAGAGAGATTCTTGCTAAACTTGGCTGCTTTGAAAAAAGAATGAAGGGTGCTGGAACAGTAACTGCTGCTGCTTCGATATTCCTGGCGTCACGTTTTGCAGTAGAGCCGTTTCACGGTATTCTAGAAGCCGGGTTTGCTAGCGGTGCTGATACGGATACTATTGCATCTATGACGGGGGGAATTCTTGGTGCTGTGGCGGGGATTGAATGGTTGGGAAATCATACAGAACAAGTTCAGGATGCTGCCTATATCAGGAATTTAGGAGAACGTTTAGCTCAAAAGGAAGTCTTTGATAAAAGTCAGCTTTCAGATATCGCCAAGACGGGAAAAGCACATCTTGATTCCCTAATAGAAAAACTAGAAGCCTCGAAAATCGGCGATATTTTCCTATTTCTCGATGGCAGGCAAGCAAAAATATCTGATTACCGAAAGCATCAATCTTTATCTCAAACGACAGTAGCAGTTTCTTGGAAATTAACTGCTACTGACGGTCAATCTTTGTATGTTAAGAAAGTTTCACGTTCAAAAACTGAAATATCTCATATAGAGGTTTCTACTAAAGAAATAGATGAAAGAGGAGCGGAAAAAATTAATGTCATGAATATGGTAGTGAAGCTGCGGGTTCACGATTTAGAGAAAGCGCGGATATTTTATGAAAATATTTTAGGATTAAGAGTAGAAAAAAACTCAAATTCTTTGGTAAAATTTGGCAACATTGTTTTAGTCCCATTAGAGCCACATAAAAAAACAGAAATGTCATCAGATAATCGGACTTCAAACATCATGAGGTCAACTATCTGTATAGAAGTTGAATGTTTAGACGTGGTTTACAAGAATGTACGCCAATTTGGAGCGAAAATTTTAAAAGATATTTCTGAGCAGAAAGGATGGCGTCGATTCACCTGTTTCGATCCTGATGGTAATGCTGTTGAAATAGATCAGCTAATCTGTTAATCCTGTGGATTACATACTTGAAACCTTATTAAACCCGGCAATAGTTAGGCAGGCACACTATATATAGTGTGCCAAAAAGGGCGTTTCTCGTTCAAACTTTATGCCTCCGATTTTAACCGTCATAAAAATCTCGATCGACTGTCAGTTTTACCTCTCTGGATTATCCACTATCTTCAACCGCACATCAATATTTTCAATATGGGAACCGATGTAAGACAGCAGGGCGTAAATGAATACGAGCACCCCCACCATTTCCAAAATTTCCTCAACAGAAGCCATCAAACCGTAGATCAAGTTTCGCTGACCTGCCACATCTGCATAATAGCCACAAACCATTTCCATGCCAAGCGCTCCACCGACATATATACTGCCTGCCAAGAGAAAAAAATTCCTTGTTCTCAGGGGTAGGTGCAGGAGAAACTTGAGATAAGCCAGCCCAGTAACCACAACAAAAATCGCCCCCGGAATTACCCAAATGAAGTAAAAAAATCCTCCTAAATGCAGTGCCTTTCGCAAGTCGTTAATAATTAATATTTCGTGCAGGCTCAATATTTCATCTAAAGATAAAAATACAAAGATAAACCCCAGCGCTTTCCAGTGTCGAAAATACCGATCGCCCTGCTTCTTCTTAGCAGTAGCAATAATACCTAGCAAAATCGCGCAAAACAGCAAAGTAAATGACGAGTACCACGAAGGATAATTTATTTCTGCGTCTAAATCAAACAAACTAATCCAGCGTTCGCGATAGTTAAAACCGTACCGCAGAACTTTTACGGTGCAACCAGCAACAGCAAAGAAGAGCACCCAAATGCTGAGAGAGAAGGCAACTCTCTTCGGCGAAGCAGAAATAATGAATTTCATCAAGTTTGTGATAAACTAGAACAAGCAAAATCAAACTATAAAGTAAAAAGTAAAAAATCGCAAGAGCGGCGCAATCCGCCCCCTAGGATTTTTCTGTACAAAAAATCACCGATCGCTGACAATGTACCTTCAAATTGAAACCTTCACTGTCCGCAAGCGGTTTGCCCTTACCATCAGCCGCGGTACAACAGCCCAAAGTACGAATGTATGGGTAAAATTAGCACACGAAGGCATCGAAGGTTGGGGAGAAGCATCGCCCTTTTCCACAGGTTCTCGACCCCAAACTACCGAAATGCTGTTAGCCGCATTGCAGGAAGTTGCACCGCTGCTAGAAAAGTTTACTCCCTTCGATCGCCAAAAAATCGAACAAGTATTAACTATTGTCAACTTACCCTCAGCCGCCCGCGCCGGCATCGACATGGCAATGCACGACTGGCTGGGCAAAAAAGCAGGCTTGCCGCTGTGGAAAATGTGGGGATTAGATCGATCGCGCATCGTCCCCACCTCCGTCACAATCGGCATTAATTCGCCGTCTGGTGCAAGAGAAAGAGTGCGCGACTGGTTTGGTAAAGATGCGACAGATCCAGCAAGCATCAAATACCGCGCCGTTAAGGTTAAATTAGGAAATCCAGAAGGAATAGAAGCCGACAAAGCTATGTTAATAGCAGTGCTAGACGAAGCCCCAGCTAACATTCAAATCAGTGTAGATGCTAACGGCGGTTGGAGTTTGAGCAGGGCGATCGAAATGTGTCACTGGCTAGAAAAATATAACATAAATTATATCGAACAGCCACTTTCACCAGTCGCGGATATGGATGAATTCTCAGAACTGTACCGTAAATCGCCCTTACCCATCTTTGCTGATGAAAGTTGCTTTAATAGTTCCGACATACCCAAGTTAGCGTACTGCGTCCACGGCATTAATATCAAAATGATGAAGTCAGGCGGATTGACTGAAGCGATGCGGATGATTCACGCAGCAAGAGCTTGTGGTTTGCAAGTAATGTTCGGCTGCTATTCAGATAGCGCGATCGCAAATACAGCAGCAGCACAACTTTCACCGCTAGCTGACTATTTAGATTTGGACAGTCACTTAAATTTATTAGACGATCCTTTCACCGGTGCGATCGTAGAAAATGGGTGTTTGATGCCAAACGGGCGATCGGGATTGGGAGTGCAGCGAATTGACATTGTAGAATAGAAGTATCGCTCAAAATAAATCTGGAGATACTATGATGCCAGTAGAATCAATAGGACAGGGAATTGATAGAGAAGCAAAGCTTTTCTTTGAAGAACACAAGCCGCCGACTGATTTAATTTTTGATGATGGTGCAGAAATGGAAAGCAACCGCCACCGTATAGCAATGACCGTTTTAATCCGTTCCGCAGAACAAGGTTTAGCTAACCGGAACGATTTTTTTGTCGGTGGTAATATGTTTATTTATTACAGCGTTAAACAGGTTCGCAATCAGGATTTCCGAGGCCCGGATTTTTTCGCTGTGTTGGGTGTTGACAGCAATACTTCCCGACAAGGTTGGGTAGTTTGGGATGAAAATGGACGTTACCCGGATATCATTTTGGAACTGCTGTCACCATCAACTGCTAGTCAGGATATAGGCAAAAAAAAGGATATTTACGAGCAGGTTTTTAGAACGCCTGATTACTTTGTTTTCGATCCTTTCGATCCGAATTCTTTGCAAGGATGGCGTTTAGATGCCACCCTGCGCTATCAGCCGTTAGTGCCCGACGAGCGAGGTTGGCTGTGGTGCGAAACGTTAGGTTTTTGGTTGGGTACTTGGGAAGGAATTGTCGATCGAGAAACAGCAACTTGGGTGCGTTTTTTCGATGAATCTGGCAATTTAGTTTTGTTGCCGGAGGAAGCCGCTCAACAGCAAGCCGAAGCCGCTCAACAGCAAGCCGAAGCCGCTCAACAGCAAGCCGAAGCCGCTCAACAACAAGCGGAACAGGAACGCCAGCGAGCCTCGCGACTAGAGGCCAGATTGCGAGAATTGGGAGAAGATCCGAATGCTTTGAACGAGTAATCGCAAATCACAGCTAATACCCAATCGATTTTAGATTTTAGATTGAAGCTAAAATCTAAAATCCGCCTATCAAAAGTGAACCAATGACTAAAAACTATCCGCTCAAAAATGGCAAAGTTGCCATCCTGCTGCACGAGGGAATTCTCGGCCATTCCGGCAAAACAGGTTTAGCATTTTTGCGCTACAGCGAAGCACAAATTGTAGCAGTAATAGACCGCCAATGTGCCGGACAATCTTTGGCTGAATTAACTCGCATTCCCCAGCAAGTGCCGATAGTTGCTTCTGTAGCAGAAGCGCTGCAATTTTCGCCGGATATTCTGCTAATTGGTATCGCTACTCCCGGCGGTTTTTTGCCGCCAGAATGGCTGCCAGAAATTAATCAAGCGGTAGCAGCAGGTTTGTCAGTTGTCAACGGTTTGCACGCGAAACTTGCACCTTTGATAACAGTTCCGTTAACCGAAAATCAATGGATTTGGGACGTGCGTCAGGAACCGGAAAACATAGGGGCGATCGCCTCTGCTGCTGCTGCTCAATTAAGCTGCCGCCGCATATTAACTGTCGGCACAGATATGAGCGTCGGCAAAATGTCAACCAGTCTGGAACTCAATCGCACTTGCTTGCGGCGGGGTTTGCGTTCCAAATTTTTGGCAACAGGACAAACGGGTTTAATGATAGCAGGAGAAGGCATTCCTTTGGATGCAGTGCGAGTTGATTTCGCCGCTGGTGCTGTCGAACAAATGGTGATTAAATTGGGTTCTGAATGCGATATCCTGCACGTAGAAGGGCAAGGTTCGCTATTGCATCCGGGTTCGACGGCGACTCTGCCGCTGTTGCGGGGTTCGCAGCCAACTCACTTAATTTTAGCGCACCGAGCCGGACAAACTAACATTCGCCATCACCCGCACGTATCGATTCCCAAATTATCAAAAGTGGTTGAATTGTACGAAATATTTACCGCTGCTGCCGGTGCTTTTGCAGGGGGAAAAGTGAGCGCGATCGCCCTCAATACTCATCACTTAAATGAGGCCGATGCGCTGTTAGCAATAGCTGAAGTTCAAGCAGAAACGGGATTGCCTTGTACCGATCCCGTAAGGTTTGGTGCGGAGGTTTTGTGGGAGGCGATCGACAATTAGTATGCTACAATAAATTTCAATTGAAGATGCAAAGCCATGACACAATCAATTCAAGCAAAAACACTGACTCTGCACGATGTCAAAACAAAATTTAACTTCCAACTTTGTGAAGACGAGCAATTCTTCCGGGAGTGGATGGACGATTTACCAGAAATTACACATGAAGAAAAGCGATATCTTGACAAAGTAAAGGCTGGCTATACTAACAGTGCCGACCACTCCATGATAGAAGATACCGTAAAAATGGTGGTACTTGCTCCCTTGCTATTTTTAGCAGATTTATACCTGAATCCCTTTCATATAGAGGCAGAAAAATCGGTGGAACTTATCACCGTGGATGAAGGTATACTTGTCAGGGGAAGTATTGATGTTCTGCTTTTAATTGAATTTTTTTGGGTAGTTGCGATCGAAGCGAAGCGAGCGCAATATTCCGTTGAAGCTGGACTTCCTCAGTTACTATTTTATATGCTGAATGACCCCAGTCCAGAACAAGTAACTTTTGGGCTTCTGACAAATGGCAGCAGTTTTAGATTTATCAAAGTGACCACACGAGATATACCGCAGTATGCCGTCTCTAAACTTTTCGATATTGCGAATCCCAGAAACGAACTTTACGAAGTATTTCGCATTTTGAAGCGATTATCTAGTATGATTTCCAGTTACAGCACTTTTACTTGAAGGCACAATATGGAACTAGATTCTGAAAATAACAATAAATTCAGTAAAGCTCACTTTGACTTTAACAATTTGCCCCAACTCACCAACCCTTGGCGACAGCTAAATCTGCAAGGAGTAGCTTTAGGTTTGATTCGCTTGCCTGCTGGCGATGGCTACACATTTACTCACAGCCACGCAGAACAAGAAGAAGTTTATATTGTAGTTGAAGGCAAAGGCCTGATGGTTGTAGATGGGGAACTATTGACACTTGAGGGCGGCGATATTGTCAGAGTTTCGCCCGCAGCAAAGAGAGCATTAAAAGCTGCTGAAAATACAGCCTTGTTTGTTATCTGTACAGGAGGATGGGCTGCAGGTTATCCCAAGCAGCCCAACGCGCGCTATCTGATAGATGATGGAATTCCCGATTATGACGATGTTCCGCCTTGGTATGAGGGAAATCCCCAAATTGCCGAGAGAAATGCGCGGTTAAAAGAAAGGATGTTGAAAGCTCAAGCCAAACGAGACAGTCAACAGGAATCACAATGAATGAAATTTTTTTTTCGTTGCCGCCACAATGCGCCATCCGCCCGGCCTGTGCTCAAGATATGAGGTCAATTAGAATGTTAGTGTGGAGCGCCAAACTCGATCCAACTCAGTTGCGCTGGGAGCAATTCTGGGTCATCGAATGCGAGGGAAAATTGGCAGCTTGCGGACAGTTGCGGAACTTTGCGGGCGCGCAGGAATTGGGCAGTTTGGTGGTGGCGAAGGATTGGCGCGATCGAGGTTTGGGAAGCTACCTCACAAAATATTTAATTCAACAAGCTACAGAACCGCTATATTTAGAATGTTTGGGAAAGCGACTCGCATCATTTTATACTCGCTTTGGCTTCGTAGAAGTTTCCGTACAAGAATTGCCGCAGTCGCTTAAATTCAAGTTCGGTTTGTCTCAATTAGCTAAAACTTTATTCAAAATTCCTGTAACAATTATGCAGTATCAAGCAGGTTTTCTATAATTATGACTTTTATGAATTTAAGATTCTGAATTTATGAATGGATTTTAAGTTCGACCTGTTCAATAATTGGATAACAGGGTGCGATCGAGCTGCATCGAGCGAAAACTCCTACCGCGTCGCGATATCTGCGTCAGTCTAGCCCTTGTAGGGACACGGCAGTGCCGTGTCCCTACGGCCCTCGCTCACTGCAAACCTATAAGTCACGAACTGGATATGTACGGATATTCCGGATTGGGCGATCGACAGTGCGTAAGCTCAGAATTCACATATCGCGGTAGTCCACTTTGCTAAATTGGCACAGCTAATAGCCCGATTAGGAGGCTAAAACCATTGTAAAATCGTTGTTGGTGAATTTCCAAGTGTCCTGTGCCAATACCAGACCCGGAAAGTGGACGGGCGATCGCACCAAAGACATTCGATTCCTGGCAAATTAGTAAGTGTAAAGCAAGTGAGTCACAACCCAATCAAAAAATTAAACCCAAAAATTAAACATCTTCACAGGAGCCGTAATGCGGAATCAGACAATCTCTAATGTAGCTAACAACATCTACCCTTGAGGCAAATCCTACCAACGGTTCAACCACTAAATCCTTAATTAAAGAGTTCTGAATTACCGATTTAGACTCCCTGAAACCGCTTCTCCAATCCCTTCAACCTTTCAAAAATTATTGGCCTTTTATCCTGATAAAACGAGGGAACACCAGAACAATGAAATATCAGGGCAATCAATCAATCTTAACTGAGGAAATGCAGCCTCTCAAATAGCATAAACAGACAATTACACATCCATATATTTTAACACAACAGGAGTAAATATCATGTTCAACGTAGTAAAAGCTTTCGGCTCGATTTTCTCCACCCAAGGATACAGCACAGCTAACAATATGCTAATCAAAAATTACATCAACACCAATTTCCACTACTTCAACGAAGAAGCAGTCGTCGATGAATCGATTTACCCGAATCAAACAGGTCGCGTCCGCTTCCAAGGTAGCTGGTGGCCCGCACGGTGCGATCGCCAAATCACCCTCACACCGGGAGACACCGTTTATGTCATCGGCGTTGACAACATCACTCTGTTAGTTTCCCTCGCTCCCGCAGACTAAATCAGAGCATGAACAACCTGGTAATCAATTTCAACCAGGAAATGCTACTTTTCAAAGAACACAAACTAGGCGATTAAACTTCGATATATATTAACACAAAAGGAGTCAATAAAATGTTTAACGTAGTAAAAGCTTTCGGTTCTATTTTTTCTCCTCACACCTACAGCACAGCAAACAATATGTTAATCGACAACTACATCAACACCAATTTCCACTACTTCAACGAAGAAGCAGTCGTCGATGAATCGATTTACCCGAATCAAACAGGTCGCGTCCGCTTCCAAGGTAGCTGGTGGCCCGCACGGTGCGATCGCCAAATCACCCTAACACCGGGAGACACCGTTTATGTCATCGGTGTTGACAACATCACTCTGTTAGTTTCCCTCGCTCCTGCCGACTAAACGAGAAAGTAATCTCAACTTTTTCACTGTCAGAGCCCCGACTTATTCAAGAAGTCGGGGCTCTGACTATTCTGTTTTTTAGTGGCAATTTGGCTGAAATACCCCCTTTATTTCTTAGCCCGCGGAGGCGGGCTTTGTTTCTGTAGTAGCGGTTTCAACCGCCGAATTATAGCTACAATAAAATGGCATTTTTGAGAGCTTGTTTGTTGAGGCGATCGCCCATTTGAGATTCGGTACTTTCCGAGCTTCCTGCTGCTTTTTCTGATGCTTTAGCGATCGGCGGTAGTGGTTCGAGCAGTTTGGCTTGAGCTTCCTGAATTGAAGGGTAATTTTCAGCCCAGGATGAAATCGCTTCTGAAAGGACATCGTTCTCATCGAATAAGGGTTCAATTAGCTGGGCTAGTTCGGTTAATTGTTCGGCCGAGAAGAGCGATCGCTGCTGAGTTAATAGTTCGACAAATGAGTCGATCTTTTGTTCGGGGAGTGACATCGATTCCCGTTGGATTTTGTTAATTGTTTGGCGAACAAATTCGAGAGACAAATCTAATAATTGCGCGATCGTCTCTAAATTTATCCCCAACCCTATCGTGCGACGAATGGCTTCTAACTTCGCCTGCCGCTCACCTTGTTCGAGTCCTTCTTCTAAGCCTTCTTGCTTGACTTCCTGGTAAAATCTAGTTTGTCTGAGTTCGCTTAAATTCAACATGGCGGCAATTTCCTAGCGGCTTTTCTGGGGGAGTTTGTAGACGATAATTGTTTCGATGAGGTTAATTAAATCGCGTAGAACGGTTGGATCGGACAACTGTTGTCGGGCCATTGCGATCGACTGGCGTGCTTGTTCTGCTGCTGTCTCTGCTGGCTCGATTACCAGTTTAACAACTTTCACTCCCAGCGATCGATCTGCGGCTTCTGGCAATTCATCGAGGTAAATCCGTTGGACGCGCTGACTGGTTAAGAGTTCCTGAAATTGCAGCATCTGTTCGTGTTCGATGCGACGATTGGGATAGATGACAACCACGCGCCAAGGATTGAGGGGTTTGTATTGTCGCAGATAGAGAAAGAGTTCGCCAAAGATGCGGTAGTACAAGTCGGCATCGGGTTGAAACTGAACTTCAGCTAAGTAAAATGGTTTTTCAGGTTCTTCGGTTTTGGGGAGAAATAACCCGTCGATGCGGAATGCGAGTTGTTTGATTTCGCGGGAGGTGAATTCATAGGCGGCGGCTTCGTCTGGGGAACGATCGATCAGTTCAAAGAAGAAGCGGGGAAATTCCTGAAACAGGCTGTAGAAAATGGTGTCTGTTTTCATGAGTTGTCGATGCGAATCGAAGATGGGTACTATACCGTGCCAAGAGAGAACTATGACACAAGAACCGATTTTTGAAGAAAGCAGTGGCAACGTATTCGCTGACCTCGGTCTGAAGGATGCAGATGAACTTTTTATGCGAGGCAAAATAGGGATTCAAGTAATTCGTATCCTGAAACAACGCAACTTAAAACAGCGCGAAATTAGTCAACTTCTTGGCATTCCACAGTCAGAAGTATCTCATTTAATGAACGGAGAGTTTCAACGGCTTAGTGAGGGCAAAATACTGATTTTCCTCAAGCGACTCGATCCAGAAATTACATGATGTCATCTACCAGTACCGTTCCTCCTTCGCAAAAATCAATACTAAGGTGATAGTCTTCTAGAAGTGCTGTCCCGATGAGAGGACGACGACCCATTGCTAAAACTGGAATCACTCGCTCCACCCCATTCCAAAGGATCGTGCCTTGATGAACGTTGGTTACGATGCGGGAGTTGTCAGCCAAATTTGCATTAATTGGTGCAACGTAAGGTAACTGAAGCTCTGCAACTACAGTAGGTGGCAAAGTTAAGAACCCTTCAAAACCTGTATCAATAACGCATTCGATTTCTATTTCTGCACGTCCCGGAGGGTAGAGAATAATTCCCATGCGTGCTTGAAGCCCAACAACTATTCCATTAATCACAATGCTGTCCTAACCAATGTTCCACCTATTGCATATACAGCATCATAACCGATGCGCTCCGCCCAAGTAATGGCATTAGGCTGTTTGGCTTGCAGGCGATGACAAGCTGCTAGCAAATCTTTGTCAATCTCATATTGACCAGTATTGAGATCGATGGCGATGATTTTACCGATATTCTCTGTTGTTTCAATATGGGTGCGGATGCGTTGTTGGTAGATATCTTTGCCGCGCTGAGCGATTTCTTCGCGGCTAAGGGTGGGATGAGTCATAAAAGTAAGTTCCTGGCTAAAGTTCCTCGGCTGCTTTCTCCATCCTAGTGCAAAATCGAAATTCTGAAGCAGCTTTAGCGTCAGGATGAGAATTACTTCGATCGTAACAAACGGGCGATCGCTCGATAGTTTGAGGAGCGATCGCACCTACAAATCGCGAGACTAATTTAACTTTTGCTCCTTGGTAGACTTAACTGGAGTATGAGGAAGCGATCGCCTCGTGATGGCGGCCTCTCGATCGGATTGCTGGCGATCGCGCAAACGCGGATTTGTTTGTCATTAGTCTGTTTCAGTCGGATCATCTTTCTGCAATGTTGTCAGGCCTAGAAAGCACAGCTTGAGCAGAAACAGTAACCCGCCTGCTGTTGGATCGCACAAGGTCGCAAAGCCAACCACTGCAAATTCGATTACTTTCAGCCATTTCTTTTTGTTGGATTTAGACATTAGAATCACCTTTTTTTAATGCTTAAATCCATTGGAACAATTAGAATTCAGAGTTATTTAAACTGACTTAACTGACTTACGCTGATTTAACCTGACTTAGACTGGCTTCGGACAAAAAAAGTAGCTAAACTATCTGTGTAGCCTTTCCTCATTTGCTCGTAATGCCCTTTCCTCGTGACTTCTTGACCAAAATTGCTGAAACTGCTTGCCCGAAAAAGTTGACTGACCGAGAGATAGCTGTTTTTTTGCTGCTATTTGGTCAAGATAAAAATAAGGTACAAATTGCCAATGAGCTTGATACAACTGAAACCGTTGTTAGTACCCGACTAACAGGGGTTTACAAAAAGTTTGGAATCAACGATCCGGGTCCTGTTAAAGAAAGGGAGTTACGGCGCTATTTAGAGGAGCAGCAGAAACGTAAACCAGTGACTTCACTGTCAGATATGCCTTTGGAGAGCGTCAAAGATCCTGTTGATGCCTTGGTTCAGCAGGTGCGATCGCGCCTTTTGCCTTTCATCACTGCCCCACATAGCATCATCGGCACAATGCGGATGTTCTCAGTGAGTCAACCTGTGCCAGTGGACAAAATTTACATTGACTTGAATGTGTTAGAGCAAGTCAGTTCTTCACGTCATTTTTCTAACTGGCGGGGCGAATATGAACCAGGTAATCGCCAGGATTTCGATCGCCTGAGTTTGAGTCAGGTTAAACAGAAAGGAGTGGAGGCAATCTCAGTCATCAAAGACTACGCCAAATTGTTGGTGTTAGGTAAACCTGGAGCAGGAAAAACAACATTTCTTAAATCATTGGCAGTAAAGTGCATTCAGCCAGAGGAAAATTTTTTCGCTGATTTAGTACCGCTGTTTGTTACGTTGCCAGAGTTTGCAAAAAGGGCGCACGAAACGTCGTGGGATCTGTTGGATTATTTGGCTGAAGCATTATCCAAGCAATCGAACGGGTGCGATGCCAATGTCAAAGAGATTTTAGTGCAGGGAAGATCGTTAGTATTGCTTGATGGTTTGGATGAAGTGCCTTCAGACGATATGGAAAAGGTAATTGACGCGGTACGAGATTTTGTTGGATACCGAAACAACCGATTGGTCATTACCTGCCGAACCCAGAGCCAAAAAGAGCTAGAAGGTTTTACGGATGTCGAAGTCGATAACTTTACGCCTGAACAAGTAGATCGATTCGTGGAAAATTGGTTCAAGATAGTCGATTCAGGTGCTCAGGCATCCCTTGCACCTCAATTACAGCAGCAACTTCGAGCAGCAGAGAACAAAACTATTGCAGAACTAACCGTTACACCCGTACTGTTAAATTTGATTTGTGCAGTTTTTCGGGATGAACAAGGCAACCTACCTAAAAAGCGTTCTCAGCTTTATGAAAAAGGCATACGTCAGTTATTGGAGCGACTGAAACGAATGCCCAGCGATCGGAAATTAACCATTGACATCAAAGAGGAGTTTTTGGCAGAGTTAGCAGTAATGTTATTTGAGAAAAATGACTATTTCCCTGAAGAACAAACTCTAGAAAAATTCATTGGTAACTATTTTGGAGTTGAACGTTCTACTGCCAGAAACATTATGAAAATATTCGAGACAGAAACCGGATTACTGATCGAGCGCTCGGCAGGCTATTGGTCATTTTCACACCTGACGTTTCAAGAGTATTTAGTAGCGAAGTGGTTTTGCGATCGGGCTGATTGCCAAGGTTTAGCCAATCACATTACAGAGAAACGCTGGCGGGAAGTCTTTTTGCTAGCCACAGGTATGATGGATCGGGCTGATGATTTAGTGCAGTTGATGAAGCAAAACATTGATTTGCTGTTAGTAAAACATAATAAAGTTCATAAATTTCTTGCATGGGTAAATCATAAAACCTGCTGTGTTAAAAATACTTATAATCCGGCGGCAAAAAGACTGCCGAGATTTCACTTTCGAGATGATTACCACGATATTGAATGTAAAAAAGCAGCGATTCGTGCTTTCTATTATGAACTAGCACTAGCTCCTAATCATAATCATAATTTGGCTGTTTCTTTATATAGAAATCTAATTTCTAAATTTTCTAACAATTTTGGTCTTCACGGAGAGCCAGAACATAGACTTTCCAGTGAATTCGAGCTTTCCTGTGTCATAGAGCCCAATACGGTTCAGTTAAGGCTCAAATAATGGTAAATTAGGTATGGTGTCCAAAAATGGAGAGCAAGTAAGGTGCA